>NCRB01000038.1 GCA_002894665.1 Salinivenus iranica | reverse complement strand
CGTGTGGGGAGGGGACGTCAGCCGACGAGCGTCCAGTAGAGGTCGACGCTCTTGCGGCGCAGGTCGTCGAGCGTGCCGTCGTTTTCGATGACGTAGTTGGCACGACGGCGGAGCTCGTCCTGCGACAATTGGTGGGTCATTCGGGCACGCACCTGACGGGGCGTCACGTCGTCGCGCTCCACGACGCGCGCAAGGCGATCGTCGTCGGGGGCCACCACGGCGGCCGTCACGTCGACGTGGGCATCGCCGCCGGCCTCAAAGAGGAGCGCGGCTTCGTGTACGAGCAGGGGAAGGTCCTCCTGCTCGGCCCGGGCCACGGCCTTTTCGAAAGCGTCGAAGACGTGGGGGTGGACGATGGCGTTGAGGCGTTCGACCCGTTCGGCGTCGCCGAAGACGCGGTCGGCCAGATAGGGGCGGTTGAGCGAGCCGTCGTCGGTGTAGGCCCCTGCGCCGAAGGCCTCCGTAATGTCGGCCCGTACGGTCTCGTTCTCCTGCATCAGCCGCTTGGCCTCAAGGTCAGCGTAGAAGACGCGGGCGCCCTGTTCTTCCAGAAAGCCGCACACCGTCGTCTTTCCACTGCCGATGCCGCCCGTCACTCCGAGTGTTGTCACAGTGGCGAGTTGCGAATGGCAAATTTCGAATTAAAGCGCCGGGGGCGAGTGTCGACTGTGATTCGATATTCGAAACTCGCCATTCGACAGTCCCGTCATCCGGGAGGCCAGTTCATGCGCCGCCCGCCGAGGAGATGCAGGTGCAGGTGCCACACGGACTGACCGCCGTCGTCGCCACAGTTGATGACGGTGCGGTAGCCGTCGCGGAGCCCCTCCTCCTGCGCGAGGTCCTTGGCCACCACGAACAGGTGGCCCACCAGCTTCTCATCCTCTGGCTCCAGGTCGTCGAGGGTGGGAATCGGCTTGCGCGGCACAATGAGGATATGGGTCGGGGCTTCCGGGTTGATGTCCCGGAAGGCCACGCAGCGGTCGTCCTCGTAGACGATGTCCGCATCCTGCTCGCCATCGATAATTTGCTGGAACAGGGTTTTTTCGGCCATAGAGTCAGGTCTCCGTCAGTGTAGAAGAACCAAGCCTCGGTTCGCAATGTAGCGGCGCGCGCCCCTGAATCGCAACACACAAGGCTCCCGACAATGCGGTTGGGAGGATCTCTCGTGCACGGGGGGCACCCCGACGCCGTGCGGGAAGGAGACGACCGGGTTGTAAAAGTCCCGTCGTGTGCCCGAACAACCAACTGTTCGAGCGGGTCTCATTGAACGAACTTACCGCCCGCTCTGCTTCGTCCGCTGGCCCGACGCCATGTCCACCGTGTACGTCACCCGCAAGGTGCACTTTAACGCTGCGCACCGGCTCCACAACCCCGAGAAGTCAGACGAGTGGAATCGGGAGACCTTTGGCAAATGCAACAACCCGAACTGGCACGGCCACAACTACGAGCTCGAGGTGACGGTCGCCGGGGAGCCGGACCCCGAGACCGGATACGTGATCGATCTGGGCGATCTGAAATCAGTGCTCCACGAACGGGTCCTGGACAAGGTGGACCACAAGAACCTGAACCAGGAGGTTGACTTCATGGACGGCATCATTCCGTCCACCGAGAACTTTGCCGTGGCCATCTGGAATGAACTTGAAGATGCCCTGCCGTCCGGGCGGCTGGACTGCATCCGCCTCTACGAGACCCCTCGCAACTTCGTTGAATACCGGGGCGAGTGACCGTGTCCCCGCGTTTTCTATTTCATTGTTGACCCCCTGTAATGGCTGAGAAAAAGATTCAATCGAGTGGGCTTCGCGCCAATGGAACTCCCGACGGGGCGCCGCCCAAGCTCTACGAGCGGCGTGACATGTACGATGAGGAGACGACAGAGGCGCTTGCCGAACACGTGGAGGGCATCCTCGACATCCTCGGCGAGAACACGGACCGAGAGGGACTGCTCGACACGCCGGAGCGCGTGGCCCGCGCCTACCAGTTTCTGATGCACGGGTATGCCCTGGACCCGAGGGACATCCTCCGGCAGGCGATGTTCGAAGAGGCGTACGACGAAATGATTCTCGTCAAGGACATTGAGTTGTACTCGCTCTGTGAGCACCACATGCTGCCGTTTTACGGAAAGGCGCACGTGGCGTACATTCCGGACGGCAAGATCGTCGGGCTCAGCAAGATCCCGCGCACGGTGGAGGTCTTTGCCCGCCGTCTTCAGGTGCAGGAGCGCCTTACGCTGCAGATCCGCGATGCCATCGACGAGGTGCTGGAGCCGATGGGGACGGCCGTGGTGATTGAGGCGCAGCACCTGTGCATGATGATGCGGGGAGCCGAGAAGCAGAACTCGAAGACCACGACCAGCTCGGTGAGCGGGGAGTTCGACGAGCATGCCACGCGGGCAGAGTTTATGCGCCTGATTGGGGCCACCGAGTAGGCCGGGAGGGAGTTCGGGGGGAGGCGGACATCCGAGGGCTCGGCAAGGTTTCGCCGGGTCCCGGGGCGCACGATCCACATACACCCTTCTTCCACAGTGCCAAGCGTGAATCCATGGTTGTTGTCGTGACCGGTGCGAGCCAGGGCATTGGGCGGGCCATTGCCGAGGCCTTTGCGGAGCGCGACGGTGCGCGGGTGGCGCTCGTGGCCCGCACGACAGAAAAGCTTGAGGCCGTGGCCGAGGCGTGCCGGGGGCATGGAGGCGAGGCGCTGGTGGTGCCCACCGACGTGACGGACGACACAGCCGTTGGGGAGATGGCGGACACCGTGCGGGAGGCGTGGGGCCCGCCGGACGTGCTCGTGAACAACGCGGGGGCGTTCACCTACGCCCCGATTGATGAACTGACCCTCGAGGGCTTCCGCGACCAGATCGATGTGAACCTGACGAGTGCATTTGCGGTCACGCAGGCGTTCCTGCCGGCGATGCGTGACCGAGAGCATGGCCACCTGTTCTTTATGGGCTCGGTGGCGTCGATCATGGCGTACCCGGGGAATGCCGGCTATTGCGCCGCCAAGCACGGCGTGCGCGGCCTCGCACGTGTCGTCCGCGAAGAAACGAAGGACGAGGGCGTTCGGGTGACGACGGTGCTCCCGGGCGCCACCGACACGCCGACCTGGGATGGGGTAGATCTGCCGTCCGATCGGTTCATGTCGCCCGAGGACGTGGCGGCTGCCGTTGTCGATGCGTACCATCTCTCCGACCGCACGGTGCTGGAGGAACTGCTCCTCCGGCCGCAGCAAGGAGACGTGTGACTCTACTCGCCGTTGGACAGGCGTTCTTCCGGCAGCCAGGCCCACTTGAGGCGGCCCTCCACGAGCGTCTCATCGGCGTCCGGGGCTGTGAGGCGGACGTCTACGCCTATCTGGCCGAGGGGCCGCGACTGAATGGTGTCGCCCTCCTCCGAGGTGAGCGTTGCCTCGGCCCGGGCCGCGTCGCGGGCGAACCGGTCGAACGACACGTCCATTGTGCGGAGGAGGGGCGAGGAGCCGTCGGGCACGTTCAGGGCGACGACGAGCCCGGAGGCTGTTTCGGCCAGCAGGGCAAGGGCCGCGGCGTGAAGCCCGCCCAAATGATTTTGTACGGCCGTTCGGTTGTCGAGTCGGACGGCGACGCGGGTGGGGGTGTACTCTTCGATGAAGCAGCCGGCCGTGTCGAGAAAGGGAATGACCTGGCCGACGGCCTGGGTCACGAGGGGGCGCCGCAGGCGGGCGGGGAGGTCCTGGTACCGGTCTGCAATGCGGGAAAAGGGGTTCGCGGAGGCCATAACAGGGAGTGAGAGGGCGGAAGACAGTGGATTGTTACGAAGAATCGGGGGCGCGACCGAACGTCCGGCGGGGCCGTCCGTAGAGGCACACGTTGTATGCTGATAGTCCATCCGTATTTGTCGACAGTTACGTGGTTACACGCCTCATGCCCAGTTCCTCGCGAACGGAAACAGCGTTGGACGAGCTGGAGCGCCTCATCAGAGAGAAGATGCCGATTACCGAGCATCTTGAGTTCTCGCTCGCCACGGACGAGGAGGGACGGCTCCGGGCCTCGGCCCCCCTTCAGCCCAACGCCAACCATATGGGAACTGCGTTCGGGGGGAGCCTGAGCATGCTGGCGACCGTTACGGGGTGGGCCATGATGCATCAGGTGGTGCAGGACGCCGTAGAGGACATGAAGCGGCGGGTGGAGGTCATGATTCAGGAGAGCGACATCGAGTACCTCCAGCCCGTTTGTGAAAACATCTCCGTGATCTGCGAGCCCCCCGACGAGGATGCCGTCGACCGATTCCAGCAGATGCTGGACCGGTGGGGCCGGGCCCGGCTAGAACTGAAGTGCCGGATCGATGCGGCGGGGGAGCGGGCCGTTACGTTCATGGGCCGGTACGTGGCGCTTGCGAAAGGAGAGGAATACGAGGTCGACCTGATGGGGCAGACGGCAGACGAGGAAGGGGCTCACAGCATCTCTTCGTAGAGGCGGTACGAGGTCTCCGTCATGCCCAGTCGCTCGTAGGTCTCCCGGGCCGTCCCATTGCCCCGCTCCACGTAAAGCCGGAGGCCACAGACCTCGTCTTTCGCCTTGGCGCGGCGCCGCACATCGCGGTGGAGGGCCGTGTAGACCCCGGTCCGACGCGCCGCCGGTCGCACGTACACGCTCTGAATCCACCAGAAGGCTCCGTTGCGCCAGTCGCTCCACTCGGGGGTGATCATGAGGCTGCCCACCGCACGGTCGTCGCGGTCGGCGATCAGGTAGAACCCGCGGGAGGGCGATTCGAACAGCCCCTCCACGCCGGCCCGAACGGTGTCGGGATCGAGGGGCTTGTCTTCGGTCTCCTCGGCCATCGCCACATTGAAGTCGGCAAGGGTGTCGAGGTCGGCGGCGGTGGCGGGACGGACGGTGATGTCGGACGGCATGGGACGAAGAGGGGGAATGATAGAATTACTCCGATCGGCTGAGTTTGTGCGCCTGCCGGGTCGGCTCCGGAATCTTATAGCGGGGGCTGCAGGCAAGCGTCAGGGCCACGGCGTTGTCGAGCGTCATGCGGTGCCCCACGCTTACGTAGACAGGGTTCGTGTCGTCTCGGGTGCGGAGGACGGTTCCGATTGGGACTCCGTCGTCGACCAGCGGGATGCGTTGGCCCTTTTCCGGGCCGAGCTCTCCCTGTGGGGCGCCCACCAGGATCGACTTGGCGACGCCGAGCGTCGGCACATCGAGCAGCACCCCGAGGTGACACGCGAACCCGAAGCGGCGGGGATGGGCGCGGCCGTGGCTGTCGGTCATCAGCACATCGGGCGTCGCCGAAAGCTGCTCCAGGGCCGGGAGCACGGGCGGCGTTTCGCGGAAGCTGAGCAGGCCGGGCACGTACGGGAACGGCACTTCGCAGCGGTGAACGGCCGTGTCCACCACGTCGAGCGACGGAAGGGCGAGGACGACGATGGCCGCCTGCGCCGTGTCGTCGCGGATGCTCACGTCGATGCCGGCCACTGTGCTTGGCGTCGTCTCCAGCGAGGTTTCCCGGACCTCCGACACAAGGCGGCCCTGAATTTGCTTCGCCTCGTCGGTGGAAACATCCCATGGGTGCGTGTGCTGGAGAGAAAGCGACATGGGGACAGGCACGGAATCCAGTGAGCGGACGCCCCTCAACGTAGCCATCAGCACGGGAGAAGAAAATGGTGGGCCGCTCCAGCAGCCGAGCCATCAAACTTTTGGGAAGCCGTTGTGCGCCGGAACCCGCTCGCTGGACTGGACATTGACAGTAGTGCTCTTTCGGGACAGCATCTACGTCCTGACTTGGGTCCATAGCTCAGTTGGTTAGAGCGCTACGTTGACATCGTAGAGGTCAGTGGTTCGAGTCCACTTGGACCCACGGCGGCCGCTCTCAGGAAATGTCCTGAGGCGGCTTTTTTGTTGACGGTGACTGCCCACTCATTCCTCCGTGCTCATGCCCGATGTCGACGAGACGACCATTACCATCATCCTGCCGGACGGCTCGACGCAGACGCACCCGGCGGGCACGACGGGCCGGGAGATCGCCGAGGGCATTGGCGCCGGCCTTGCGCGCGACGCCCTCGCCATCAAGGTGAACGGGGAGGTGCGCGACCTCGACCGGCCCCTCGAGGAGGACGCCGAGATTGCGATCCTGACGTGGGACGACGAGGAGGGCAAGGAAACCTTCTGGCACTCCTCCGCCCACCTCATGGCCGAGGCGCTCCAGGAGCTGTACCCGGAGGTCAAGTTTACCATCGGCCCGCCCATCGACCAGGGCTTCTACTACGACGTGGACCTGGGCGACCAGACCCTCTCCGCCGACGAGCTCGAGGAGATTGAGGAGAAGATGCTGGAGCTTGCTCGCCGCGACGTGGCCTACGAGCGGCACGAGGTCTCGAAAGAGGACGCCGTCCGGCATTACGAGGAGGAGGGCAATGAGTACAAACTGGAGCTCATCGAGGACCTGGAGGAGGGAGAGATCTCCTTCTACACGCAGGGGGAGTTTACCGATCTGTGCCGCGGTCCGCACATTCCCTCCACGGGAGACATCAAGGCCCCGAAGCTGCTGTCGGTGGCCGGGGCGTACTGGCGCGGCGACGAGACGAACCCCCAGCTGACTCGCATCTACGGCATCAGCTTTCCGAAGCAGAAGCAGCTGGAGGACTTTCTGGAGCGGCGGCGGCTGGCGAAGGAGCGCGACCACCGCAAGCTCGGCAAGGAGCTCGACCTCTTCACCTTCGACACCGACCAGGTGGGGCCGGGCCTGCCGATGTGGCTGCCGAAGGGCACCACGCTCCGCGAGACGCTCCGCGACTTCCTGCGCGAGGAGCAGTTGAAGCAGGGGTACAAGCCGGTCACGACTCCCCACATCGGGCGGCTCGACCTCTACCGTACCAGCGGGCACTACCCGTACTACAAGGAAGACCAGTTCCCCCCGATGATCTTCGACGAGGGGGGCGAGGAGGGGGAAGAGGAGGGCTACCTTCTGAAGCCGATGAACTGCCCCCATCACGTCAAGATCTACCAGAACGACCACCATTCGTACCGGGACCTCCCGGTGCGCCTGGCCGAGTTCGGGACGGTCTACCGCCACGAGCAGACGGGAGAGCTCGGCGGCCTCACTCGCGTGCGCGGCTTCACGCAGGACGACGCCCACATCTTCTGTACCCCCGAGCAGGTCAAAGACGAATTCATCGACGTCATTGACCTCACGATTGGGGTCCTGGATGCGCTCGACTTTGAGGAGTTCGAAGCCCAGATCTCACTCCGCGACCCCGCCGACAAGGACAAATACGTGGGCCGCGACGCGCTCTGGGACCGGGCCGAACAGGCGATCCGCGACGCCGTGGCCGAAACGGACCTCGACGCGCGGGAGGAAATTGGCGAAGCCGCCTTCTACGGTCCGAAGCTCGACTTTATGGTCGAGGATGCCCTCGGTCGCGAGTGGCAGCTCGGCACCATTCAGGTCGACTACAATCTGCCGGAGCGCTTTGAGCTCACCTACGTCGACGAGCACGATGAGCGGAAGCGGCCGGTCATGATTCACCGCGCGCCGTTTGGCTCCCTGGAGCGCTTCATCGGGGTGCTCATTGAGCACTGCGGGGGCAACTTCCCGGCGTGGCTGGCCCCAACTCAGGTGCAGGTCATTCCGGTCGGCGACGACTTCGTGGACTACGCGGAGGAGGTAGCCGCCACGCTTCGCGCCGAGGACGTGCGGGTGGAGATTGATCGATCCGACGAGACGGTGGGGTACAAGATTCGCGAGGCCGAGACGCAGAAAATTCCGTACATGCTCGTCGTAGGCGGGCGGGAGGCAGAGGACGGCACCGTGTCGGTGCGCTCGCACGCCGGCGGGCAGCAGGACACCGTGTCCGTCGACACATTCCTTTCTCGTGTGCAGGACGACCTGCGCCCGGCGTTCGCAGGCACCACATAAACGCCCATCGCCTCAGTTCTTGAATCTTTCCTGAAACCTAGGGGGTGAAGGTTCGTGTGATCCTGTGCAGCCTCGCGGCAGAGTGCCTTCTGCGCACTTGAGGCGAGACCCTTTCGACTACTTTTTCTGAACAACCCTTACTAGCGCCATCGCTGACGTAGACAAACTTCGCGTAAATGAAGACATTCGTGCCGACGAGGTGCGGGTCGTGGAGCCGGATGGAGACCACGATGTTGTGCCCGTCGAGGAGGCCCTAGAGCGGGCCCGAGACCACGAGCTTGACCTCGTCGAGATTGCGCCGGACGCCGACCCGCCGGTGTGCAAGGTCCTGGACTACGGCAAGTACCGCTACGAGAAGCAAAAGGAGGAAAAGCGACGCCGGAAGAAGTCGAAGTCCATGGAGATGAAGGAGCTTCGCTTCCGGCCCCGCACGGAAGAGCACGACTTCAACTTCAAGGCGGACCACGCCCGCGAATTTCTGGAAGACGGAAACAAGGTGAAGGCCTACGTCCAGTTCCGTGGGCGAGACATCGTGTACAAGGACCAGGGGATGGACCTCTTGCGGCGCCTGATCGAGCGACTGCAGGACATTGCCCGCATCGACCAGCAGCCGCAGATGGAGGGCCGGCGCATGACGACAATTCTGGCGCCTCACAAAAACAAGTAGACGGTCGGTTGGGACGGCGGAAGGGAACGCCATCTTCGGTCGTCCATAGACTACTTCTGTACTGTTCGTACTGTTGAACGAATTTCCCCTCGCGGGGCATCGTTATGCCGAAGATGAAATCCCACAGCGGCGCCAAAAAGCGGTTTAAGAAGACCGGGAACGGCAAGGTGAAGCGCAAGAAGGCCAACAAGGGCCATCTGCTCACCAAGAAGAACGCGAAGCGGAAGCGACAGCTTCGGAAGAGCGTGGTGATGGACCACAAGGCCGATGCGGACCGCGTGAAGCGGATGCTCTCGACGTAGGACCGGACGGCGTCGGCCGCTCGGCGCCACCGGATCTGCATCCGTAGTTATTGGGGTCTTTGCGGGCGGCAGGTTGATCCCCTGATCGCCCGCGTCCTACGTTTCTCTTCTATTCGGACGTTTTGAATCCAGACTTTCTGCGTATTTATGCCGCGCGCAACGAACAACCCGGCGACCCGTCGTCGGCGTAAGAAGATTCTGAACAAGGCGAAGGGCTACTGGGGACGCCGGAGCAAGGTGTACAAGGTCGCGAAGCACGCGGTCGAGAAGGGGCTGCAGTACGCCTATCGCGACCGTCGGCAGAAGAAGCGGCGGTTTCGGCGCCTGTGGATTACCCGCATCAACGCCGCCGCTCGCCAGCACGACGTCAGCTACTCCCAGTTCATGGGCCAGTACCGGAAGTCGGACCTGGACATGAACCGGAAGGTGCTCGCCGACCTGGCCGTGCACGATCCGGAGGCCTTTGAGCAGGTGGTCGATCACGTGATGGACCAGTAGCCTGCCGCGCTGGTGCTTTTGCCAAGGAGGCGCTCCCGGCCCTCGGGGTCGTCTCCGGCATTGAATCCCGCCCCTGCCCGGCAGGTCGGCGGGATTTTCTATGTGCCGTCAGACGGTTCCGTTCGTCCCTGTCTGTTTCCCCATCCCCCACGCCATGCCCGACGAGATTGAGACGCTCCGCGAGGAGATGGAGGCCACGTCCATTGAGAATGAGGAAGAGGCCGAGGCCTTTCGGATCAAGTTTCTCGGTCGCAACCAGGGCGCAATTCCGGCCCTCTTCGACCAGATCGAAGACCTGCCGCCCGAAGAACGGCCCGAGTTCGGTCGGCGGGTCAATGCGCTGAAAGAACAGGCGCAGGAGCAGCTCGACACGGCGCGTGCGCGCCTGGAGCGCGAGCAGCAGGCCGGGGCCGCCGACATTGATCTCACCCTTCCGGGACGTCGCGACTTCCAGGGCTCCACGCACCCCCTCACGCAGACCATGGAGCAGATCCTGCGCATCCTGCGGGGGCTCGGCTTTACGACCTACGAGGGCCCGGAAATCGAGACGGATTGGCACAACTTTACGGCGCTGAACTTTCCGCCGGACCACCCGGCGCGGGACATGCAGGACACCTTCTTCCTGGACGCGGCCTCGGAGGACGAGGAGCCCCCGGTCCTGCGCACCCACACCTCCCCCGGCCAGATTCGCATCATGCAGGAGAACACTCCGCCCATCCGGGTGGCCGTGCCGGGGCGCGTCTACCGCAACGAGGCGATCTCGTACAAGTCGTTCTGCCTCTTCCATCAGGTGGAGCTGCTTTACGTCGACGAGGGGGTGACGATGGCACAGCTGAAGCAGGTGCTGTACAGCCTCGCCCGCGCCCTCTTTGGCGACGACGTGACGCTCCGCTTTCGCCCCAGCTACTTTCCCTTCACCGAGCCCAGCGCGGAGGTCGACGTGTGGTGGGAGGACGACGAGGGGGAGGACGGGGGGCAGTGGATGGAGATCCTCGGCTGTGGGATGGTGCACCCGAACGTCTTCGACTCCGTCGATGTAGACCCCGAGCGCTATACCGGCTACGCCGTGGGCATGGGCGTCGAGCGCATGGCCATGCTCCGCCACGGCATCGACGACATCCGCGTCTTCTACGAGAATGATGTTCGGTTTCTTGACCAGTTCTGACAATGGCGAATTGCGATTGTCGGGTTTCGAATTGGAGGGGGCGCTCACCTTAAAAGTTGTTGCTACTTCCGTGCTGTTTTCTTGGAGGCGACGATGATCGACGCAATCTGGTGAGCCTCATCCTGCAACTGAACAACTCTTTTGGAGGCCCCAATCCCCAATTCGTTAAGAAGCTCGAGCCAGAACTGAGACTCGTCGGCTTCTTCCTCCACGAGAGGAAGCTTCGCAAGGAAGTCCTTCCGGGATCGGGCATGACAGGCCGCTCGATAATTCGCCCCAACCGACATTGCAGATCGGAGAAGCTGGTTTCGAATTATGCGACACTCCGCTGTGCTGGGCAATGATTTGCAGAAGTGGATTACGTTGAGGGCAAACCGTTTAGTGCGGTCTTGAAGATCTGACATCGGAACTGAGGTAGGGGATAACAAGGGAGAGGCTATGCGGTAGACACGAAGCCCATACGCGCACAACAACATTCGCCACTCGAAACTCGAAATTCGAAAATGGAAATAAGTTATCGCTGGCTTGAACGGTATGTCGAGCACGACTGGGCACCGGACGCCCTGGCCGAAAAATTAACGATGGCCGGGCTGGAAGTGGAGTCCGTTGCGCCCCTCGGACGACACCTCGACGGGGTGGTGGTGGGCAAGATTGAAGCGGTGCGCGAACACCCAAACGCCGATCAGCTCGTGCTCTGTGACGTGACCCTTGGCGACGGCGCGCCCGTCCAGATCGCCTGCGGCGCGCCCAACGTGGCCGCGGGGCAGAAGGCGCCCGTGGCGACCGTCGGCACCACCCTTTCGCTCCCCGACCCGGACGATCCCGACGCCCGACAGGAGCTCACGGTGGAGGCCCGCGAACTGCGCGGCGAACCGTCCAGGGGCATGATCTGCGCGGAGGACGAGCTCGGCCTCTCCGACGACCACTCCGGCATCATGGTGCTGGGCGACGACGCGACCGTGGGCCAACCCCTGGCCGACTACCTCGCGGCTCACGACGTTACGCCCGACGATGCGGTGTTCGACATCGATCTCACGCCGAACCGCCCCGACGCCACCAGCCACCTCGGGGTGGCGCGCGACGTGGCCGCCCTCGCCGGCACAGAGGTGCAGCGCCCGGCAGTCGAGACGCCGGAGGCGGGGGGCACCGCCGCCGACGAGATCGACGTGCGGTTGGAGGACCCGGACGGGTGCCCGCGGTACGTGGCGATGCTCGTGAGAGATGTGGCCGTGCGGCCCTCGCCCCTCTGGCTGCGCCGCCGCCTCTCTGCGATCGGCCTCCAGCCGCGCAACCACGTGGTTGATGTCACCAACTTCGTGCTGCACGAGTGCGGGCAGCCCCTCCACGCCTTCGACCGGCGCGCGATTGCCGACGACACCATCGTCGTGCGCCGCACCGACGGGGAAACGGACTTCGTGACGCTCGACGACGAGGAGCGCACCCTGCCCGACGACACGCTCCTCATCTGCGACGCCGACGGACCGGTCGCCGTGGCCGGCGTGATGGGCGGCGCCAACTCGGAGGTGTCCGCCAACACGACGGACGTGCTCATTGAGAGTGCGTACTTCGACCCCTCCAGCATCCGTCGCACGGCCAAAGCGCTCGACATCCAGACCGACTCCTCCTACCGATTCGAGCGCGGGGTGGACCGCGACGGGCAGGTGTGGGCCGCCGCCCGCGCCGCTGAACTCATCGCGGAGCTGGGCGACGGCACCATCGTGCCCGGCAGGGTGGACGCGCACCCGAACCCCCCGTCGTCCACGACCGTCGCGCTCCGGCCGGATCGCCTCCGGCAGGTGCTCGGGATGGAGGTGCCGACGGATGACATCCGCCGCCTGCTTACGGCCATCGGGTTCGACATCGAGGCGGGCGATGATGCGCTCCAGTGCACCGTCCCGACCTGGCGCCCCGACGTGTCGATTGAGGAGGACCTGATTGAGGAGGTGGCTCGCCTGCACGGCTACGACCAGATTCCGGAGCCGGAGCGCGTGCCCGTGCCGAGCCGCGCGCCCACGCAGCGACCGGCGGCGGCCCTGGAGCGGCAGGTGCGCGGGCTGCTCCGGGGAAAGGGCTACCGCGAGATCTACACGAACAGCATGCTCCCCACGGAGCGGGCCGAGCGATTCAACGACCGGCCCGCCGGCAGCAAATCCGGCCCGGTCGTGGAGACGAAGAACCCGATCTCCGAGGAAATGGCCGCCCTGCGCCCGCGCCTGCTTCCCGGCGTGCTCGACGTGATGCAGCACAACCGCAACCACGGCCAGGAGGCACTGCGCTTCTTTGAAGTGGGGCACGTGTACCGTCGGGCCGAGGGGGGCGACGACACCCTCGTGCCGGGCTACGACGAGCATCCGGCGCTCCTCCTCGGGCTCAGCGGCCCGCACGCGCCGACGGGCTGGGACACCGACCCTCGCGAGGCGGATATTTTCGACCTCAAGGGCACGGTCGAGGCCCTGCTCGACGACTTGCGCCTGCCCGACCTCACGATGAGGCCGCGGGGCACGGACGACGCCTCCATGACCACGCACCGGCTCGACGTGGCCGCGGGCGATACGCCCCTCGGCACCATCGCCCGCGTCCGCGACGATGTAGCGGAGGACTTCGACCTCGACGCGCCGGTGTTCGTGGCCGAGTTCAACTGGGCGACGCTCGTTGGGCAGGCCTCTCCCCAACTGAAACGCTCGTACGCAGCGGTGAGCCGCTTCCCCGTCGTGGACCGCGACCTGGCCGTGCTCGCGCCCACCGACCAGCCGGTCGGCCCGATGCAGGCCACCATTCGGGACGCCGGGGCGCCGTTGCTCCGCCGCGTCGACGTGTTCGACGTGTACGCGGGCGAGGGCATCGGCGACGACGAGAAGAGCGTGGCCTTTACCCTCCGCTTCGGCGCCGACCGGACGCTGACCGACGAGGAGGTCGACGAGCAGATGGAGGCCATTGTGGATGCCCTGTCGCGCCATCACGACGCGACCCTCCGACAGTAACCCCCCTCCAATTCTGGGCCCATGGACAAGCGTTGGAAGTATCCGTACATCGCAATCGCCATCGTCGCGATCCTGTTGTTCTTCAGCTGACCTGCTGGGGGCAAGGGCCGACGAGGCAGGAACAGATCGAAGAAAATCGGCGTGGTGCCTTGAGTTGACGGGCGCTGTCCCCTATCGTATTTGTCATAGGTGCCTCAACCAACACTCAAACCGACCGGGCGCTCAGGCCCCTCGTGCCCTCATTCAACTCCGGGCTCGCCATGAACGATGCGCTCGACAGGTCGCTCCCCTCGCCCGATTCCGTCTCGCCCGTGCCCGAATCCGTATCGTCCGACGGCGACGCCTCTGCGGAGGCCGCCCCGGAGGAGGGACGGTCGGAGGAAGGGCCCGATCGGACCCGTGCGGACGAGGGGCCCGATCTCTCTTCCCTTCCGGAATCGTACCGCGACCCCGTCCGCCGGCTGTACCGGCGCGTGCAGGAGGCCACGGAGACCATCGAGCGGCTCCGCGCCGAAAACGAGCGGCTCCGCGCCCGCGTGCGAAAGCTGAAAGACCGCCCGGTGCTTCCCGACGACAAGACGGTCCTGGCCCTCGACGACGAGTCCGAGCAGCTCCGCGCCCGCATCGACCACTTTATCGACGCGATCGATGCCTACCTGGAGGCGACGGCGCCGGACGAGTCGGACGACGATTCGTCCTCGCCCGCGGACTAACGCGCCTGTGCTGCGTCTCTCACCACGTGCCCCCCGCCATGCCCGACGCCGACGACATGAAGTCCATCCGCGTCCACATCCTGGGCCGGGAGTACGCGCTGCGGGTCCAGGAAGAGAATGAGGCGTTTACCCGTGAGGTGGCGGCCTTTGTGAACAGCCGGATGGAGAAGTTCAAGGATGCCCATCCGGAGCAGGCCGAGCTTACAACCGCCGTCATAACGGCCCTGGCCCTGGCCGAAGACCTCCACGACCTCCGAGACGAGATCGAGGGCGAGCGTGGGAAGGTAGAGGAGACGCTCGAGGGGCTGAGCGAGCGCCTCGCGGCGGCCGTGGCCTCGGAAGAGGCGTAACGAGGGGCCGGGGAGGCTGTCCTGAGGACCTGCGCCGGGCGCTCAGTCGAGAAATCACGTCGATCCTGCGGCGCCTCCGCAACGTTTTCCCGCCGGGACCGTGGCAAGGAGGTGCGCGCGTCACTCATCCTTCTGGTACGGACACCTTCATGGTCAAGCTCGACGGCGTCTCCATTCGGTTTGGGGACGATGCTCTGTTCGACGACCTGTCGTGGACGCTGTCCCCGGACGGCGACCGCATCGGCCTCGTCGGGCCCAACGGGGCGGGGAAGACCACGCTCCTCAAGCTCATCGACGGGCAAATCACGCCCGATGAGGGGCGGATCGTGCGGGAGGGCGTCTCGATCGGGTACCTGGAGCAGGACGTTCAGGCACTTCCCGACCACCGCACGGTGCGCGACGAGGCCCTCCGCGCCTTCGAGGACGTGCTGGCGCTGGAGGAGAAGGAGCAGCGAATTAGCGAACGGCTGGACGAAATCGATCACGAGAGCGGCGAGCACACGAAGCTGCTCGACCGGCTCCACCGCGTGCAGGAGCGGCTCAACAAACACGAGTCGCACCGCGTCCGCCCGCGGGCCGAGGCGGCGCTCACCGGCCTCGGTTTCGATCCCGATGCGCTCGACCGCCCCCTCCACACCTTCTCCGGCGGCTGGCGCATGCGAGCCGCGCTGGCGCGCCTGCTGCTGGAAGAGCCCGACCTCCTGCTCCTCGACGAGCCGACAAACCACCTCGACATCGAGAGCATCGACTGGCTGGAGGGCTACCTGGAGGGCTACCCCGGCACCGTCATCCTGGTGAGTCACGACCGCTCCGTGCTCGACCGCATGGTTACCTCCATCGCCGAGGTGACCCGCGGCCGCCTGCTGCGCTACGACGGCAACTACTCCGACTACCTGCAGGCCCGCGAGGAGCGATACGAACGCTGGCGGCGCGAATACGAGAACCAGCAGAAGCGAATCAAGGAGATTGAAGAGTTTATCTCCAAGTTTCGCTACAATGCCTCGCGGGCGAGCCAGGTGCAGAGCCGGATTAAGAAGCTGGAGAAGATGGACCGGATTCCGCCGCCGCCCGACGACGATCCGGCGCCGCACTTTCGGTTTCCCGACCCGCCCCGCTCCGGGGAGATCGTGATGGAGCTTTCGCGCTTTAGCAAGTCCTATGAGACGGAGCGCGGTCCGGAGCGCGTCTTCCAGAACGCCGGCCCGCTCACCATCGAGCGCGGCGACAAGATTGCGATGGTGGGCCCCAACGGGGCCGGGAAGTCCACGCTGGCCCGCATCCTGCGCGGCGTGGAGGCCTTTGAGGGCGAGCGCACGCCGGGGCACAAGGTCAACATGTCGTACTACGCCCAGCACCAGGCCGACACTCTGGCGCCGGACCAGACGGTGTTCGACGCCGTCCGCGAGGTGGCGCCCGACCGGCCCGCGACCGAGCTCCGCAGCCTCCTGGGCGCATTTCTCTTCACCGACGACGACGCGTTCAAGAACGTCCGCGTGCTTTCCGGCGGCGAAAAGAGCCGCGTGGCCCTGGCCCGCACGCTCCTCTCCGAGGCCAACTTCCTCATCCTCGACGAGCCCACGAACCACCTCGACATCCAGTCGAAAGAGGTGCTGGTGGAGGCGCTGCAGCAGTACGAGGGGACCTTCGTGCTCGTGAGCCACGACCGCCACGTGCTCGACGCCGTGGCCGAGCGCATCTGGCGCGTGGGCGGGGGCACCGTGCGCACCTTCCTCGGCAACTACTCCGACTTTCGGTGGCAGGTGGAGGAGGGCTCGGCGCGCCCGCTGGAGGGGACCCCCGCGGCCGCCGAACTGGACGAGCCCACGCCGTCGCGAAACGGCCACGACGGCTCGGACACGAACACCACGCCTCAGTCCCCCGCGGCGAGTGGATCCCCGGACGACGGGCCCTTTGCCGACCTCAATTCGTACCAGCTCAAGAAGAAATTGGAGGAGACGGAGAACGAGATCATCGAGATTGAGGAGCGGCAGGAGGAACTGGAGGCCCAGATGGCCGACCCCGAGGCCTACGCCGGCGACGGGGCGCAGGCCCGTGACCTGTCCGACGAGTACAATGCCCTCAAGCGGAAGTTGTCGTCGCTCTACGACGAGTGGGAGCACCTCACCGAACACGTGATGGCACTCGAAGACGAGTAGCCAGGGCGGACTGCTTTGCCGATCGACTCCACGCCAGTCGCATGCACTACCTCCGGGTCGCCTGTGTCGTCGCTGCTCTTGCTCTCTTGGGCGGTGCACCGGCCCACGCGCAGATTGAAGAATTGCCCCGACCGGCCCGCGCGGACACGGCCTCATTCGGCGTGTCTGTGGCCCTCGACGACTCCCTGGCGGTGGTGGGGGCCAGCGGCGAGCAGGCCTGTGGCCCCAACGCCGGGGCCGTCTACGTCTACGAACGCACCGCGGCCCGCGTGGACGCCTGGCGGCAGACCGCCCGCCTCGAACCGGCGGACTGCCGGGCCAACATGTTTTTCGGGGAGACGGTGGCTCTCGACGACGGGCGCGTGCTGGTGGGGGCCTCCAGCGAATACTTCGCCGAGGAGGAGTCGAACGCCGCCTACGTTTTCGCCCGCGACTCCACCAGGGGCTGGCGGCAAACGGCGCGCCTGACGGGGGAGCCGGGACGACAGGAGGGCCTGTTCGCCGCCGGCCTCGCGCTGGACGGCCCCCGGGCGGCCGTCAGCACGTCGGGCAGTCCGGAGGGTGAATACAGCGGGGCGGTCTACATCTTTGAGCGCGATCCGTCCTCCGGTGAGTGGCGGCGGACGGCCCGCCTCACCTCCCCCCACAGCCTGGAGGCGGGGATCATGGGGCAGGACGTGGCGTTGGACGGCGATCGACTGGCGGTGGCGGCGTCTACCTTCTTCCGGCGGACCCCCGGCTCCGTCTTTGTCTTTCAACGCGATCCGGTAGCGAATGAGTGGCGGCCGGCGGCCCACCTTCCGGACATCGAGGCGTTTTTTATCGACCTGTCGATGGACGGCGGGACGCTGGCGGTGGGCGAGGACCGGGCCGGGGACGATCGAGGGGGACGCGTAACCCTCTACGACGAACAGCCGGACGGGACCTGGACGGAAACCGCCACGCTCCGCCCGTCGATTCCGTACGAGTCGGGGGCCTTCGGCGCGGCCGTGTCGATCCAGGGCAATCGGCTACTGGCCTCGGGCTACGACGAGCAGCTCGGCAAGGACTTTAACATCGACCGGGTGGTCTATGCCTTCGAACGCGTCGACGGCTCCTGGCGCGAGCGGCCCATCATCGACGTGGGCGACGTGGCCTTTGGCGCAGCCCTGGATCAGGACGACGGCGTGGCTCTCGTCAGCTCCGTGCCGGAGACCCGGGCGGGGACGGTGTACATCATCCGGCTGCCTTGACCACAGCCGAGCGGATCAGTTGCCGAACGGAATGGTGATGCCCAGCCACGGGAGGCCGACAAGCCCGTCGAGATCGGTGGACACCGGGCGCACGAGGGCAAAGTCGACCGCGAAGTTCTCGGGCGCCCACCGAAGGCCCGCCGAGATGAGCGTGCCGCCCTCCACCCCCGGGATCACGTAGTTCTCCGAGAGGAGATAAAACGATTCGCTGATGCGCGTCATGCCGCTGATGTTGAGCAGGGGCGTTTCTGCAAGGGAGCCGTCCGTGTAGCCGTAGCCCACGCCGAGGGTCGCGTTGTGGTCGCGGGAGCCGACGGTGCCGGAGCCGTACAGGAGCCCGGTGCTGCCGCCGCTGCCGCCGAGCACGCCGCCGAGTACGGCACCGCCGGCGAGGTGGAACTGGTCCTGCGGGCCGGAGAGCGACACCTTGGGGAGGACCCAGAGAGGAACGGAATCCGCGCCGAACAAGAAGATGGGGACGGTGCCGGCCCCAACGGAAAAGTTGTTCGATACCCCGTAGTTCACGTTGTTAAGGAGAATCCAGGTGTTCTGATAATAGCCCCGCCCGCGGGGGATGCCGATGGCGTTTGGGGCAAACAGGTAGCGGGTCGACTGTGGATTTGGGTGCCAGTACTCCCCATTCCGGAGGCGGTCGGGGTCGACCCGGGTCATGCGCTCGATCTCGGCCCGAGGCAGGCGAACCCCTCCGACGCCCCGAGTGTCCAGGACCACTGTGTCGTCGGTCCGGGATACGATGGTCCCGAGGAAGGTTTGGCCGTCGGTCGTCTCGATTCGATAGAGGGGCGGGGCGGTGGTTGTGTCGGCCTCCTGGGCGTACCCCGACAGCGGGGCGAGCAGGCACAGGCCCGTGAGCAGGGCGAGGAGGACGCGAGACGGGGAGCGAGAGAGGGGACGCATGGCGCGGTGTTGGGGGGGAAGTGCAGAAGGCGGCGACGAGGAAGCAGTCGCGGCGGCCCTCCGGAGCGAGGACGGCTGCGACGTTGCACCCCCATAGATGATGCAGCTGGCCCCCGAAAAACTTGCCATATTGCCCGAGCGTCCGGCCATGTCCGGGCGTTCAGGGTTCGATGTCCGGGGCATCGGGGGCGTCCTCGGGATAGTCGCTCGGCGAGCACCCGTAGGTGTCCCGGAACAGGCGGGAGAAGTGGCTCGCGTCGCGGTAGCCCACGGCGGCCGCCACGTCCGCGACCGTGTCGGCCCCGTCCTCCAGGAGCGACGCAGCGTGCTGGAGGCGCCGGGTGCGGATGAAGCCCGCGGGGGAGAGCCGCGTCACGTCCTTGAGGCGACGCCGGAGGTGGCGGGGGCTCAGGTCCAGTTCGTCCGCCAGCCAGTCGACGCCGAAGTTGCTGTTGCCGATGTGCTCGTCGACAATGGTGGTGACCGACTCCAGAAAGTCCGCCTCCTCGGATTGCAGGGACGAGGAGGGAGGGTCCACCCAGTCGGGGACCTGTACGCGCTCCTGCACGAGGCGACGAATCTCGATGAGGGTCTCGACGCGGGCCTCCAGTTCTGCGGGATCGAACGGCTTGGCCACGCACGCGTCGGCGCCCGCCTCCACGCCGGAGCGGCGGGTCTGATCGTCGGCTTGGGCGGTGAGAAGAATCACCGGCAGGTGCTGAAATTGCTCCTTCGCACGGAGGGCCCGGCACAGGTCGACTCCGTCGCGCCCGGGCATCCGCACGTCGCTAATGATGAGGTCGGGCCGCTCGTCGGAGAGGCGGTCCAGTGCGTCGTCGCCATTCGTTGCCGTCACCACGCGGTAGTTTGGCCGAAGCAGACGCTGGAGATATGCGCGCATGTCGGCCTCGTCGTCCACGACCAGAACCGTGGGGGCGTTGTCGGGAGGAGGGTCGGCCTCCTCGGGGAGCGGAGAGAGTTCGGGCGGCGTCCACGACGCAACGTCCACCTCGCGGTCGACAGGGGACGGGCCGTCCGCAAGTGCCGCCCGATCGTCGTCCGACACGTGGTCGGTGCCGAGGGGCAGGCGCACGGTGCACTCGGTGCCGAAGCCCGGCTCGGATTCTACGTGGAGCGTGCCCTGGTGGCGCTCGACAAGGGCTTTGGTGTGCGCGAGTCCGATGCCCATCCCAAGGCGGGACGGGGTGTCCGGTGAGTCCTCGTCCGACGCCGGGCCCACGGGAATCGTGCTTGTATGCCGTTCAAACACCCGGGCGCGAACGGCCTCAGGCAGGCCGGGTCCGGTATCGCGGACCGAAATGCTGACGGCCGAGTCGGAGGAGGTCACCCGCACCCGCACTGTGCCGCCCGCCGGCGTGTACCTGATGGCATTTGAGAGCAGGGTTGCCAGAATCGATTCGAATCGGTCGGGGTCGATCCACACCTTGGGCCCCTGCCCGCCGATTTCGGTTTGAAAGGTGAGCCCCTTCGTTTCGGCCCAGTCGCGGAAGGCCATCGTGAGGTGGTCCACCAGTGCCCCCACGGGCTGGGGCTGCAGGGACAAGGACAGGCGGCCCTCGTCGAGCTGCGATAGTTCAAGGAGCTGGTTCACCAGGCGCCGCATCCGCTGCACCTGGTCGTCGAGGGAGGCCAGCCGGTCCTCGAGATCAGGAGAGAGTGTGCCGAGGCGCCCGTCGAGCGCCTCCCGCAGCGACCCGAGGATGAGGGTGAGGGGCGTCCGAAACTCGTGGGCCACGTCGGCGAAAAACTGGCTTCTCGCCTGTTCCAGCCGGGCCACCCGCCGATGCAGGCGCTCGGCCTCCTGCCGCGCCCGATACTGCCGAAGCCGGACGACGTACAGGAGGGAAGAAACCCCGGTAAGCACCAGCGTCACGAGTCCCATCCGAATCAGGGTGCCGGCCGTTACGATGGGAGACGGGGGGATAGCGTACAGACCTCCGAGCATCGCAGTGATCGTTCCGCCGAGGAGGAGGGCCTGCCACGGGCGATAGGGAATGACGGCGACGGCCAGCAGGTACGTGAGAATCACGTACTCGATGCTCAGAACGCCTCGGTACACGTCGTGTGTGAGGGACACAGCCACGACGGTGAGCGCAATGGCGCCCCCCACGCTTCGGGCGGTCGGCAGGCGTCCCCGAACGCGTCCTGTCCACACGGCAAGGCCGGAAAGAACGGCGCCCACGGCCTTGTCCCACAGCACAAAGGCATTGGGGGCCGGGGACGGGGGATACCACCAGGTGGTGGGACGGCCAAGGGCGAGGCTGTTGATGAGAACCAGCCCCACAACCACGAGAATCCCGAGGAGGCCGCCCCACTGCAACCCGGTCGAGGCAATCCGGGCAAGGGTCACCCGGAAGGAGCGGTCGTCTTCGAGGATGCTCGGGGCCAGGAGGGCGCGCCGGGTCCATTCCCAGAGGCTGTCGCGGTCCATGAGAGGCCGCAGCACGAGGCAGGCAGACGATGCGATTGTCCTCAACGTAGCCCGCGTCAGACGTTTCCCGCGCGGGCCGAATGGGACAGCGCCCGGCGGGTCCGCACGGACGACCCAGCGATGGAGGACTGGACATTTGGGGACGACGGATGGGACATGACCGGTCTCTTCGGGTGTATGTCCGGTTTGTCGAGCGGATCCTGTGGTACCATGGAGATGCGCAGTACGCTCAACACGATGCTGACACGCCATGCGGTTTTCGAACCAGCGCATTCTCGTCTTCAGCGTCCTACTCCTCGTTCTTGAACTGCCGACTCTGACGGCAGCAGGGCAAACTACCTCGGCCCCGCCCGACTCGGGAGCCGCCCCGGATCTCAAAAGCACAGCCGTCGCCCGAGGCCTGTCCTTCGGCGCGACCGCGGCCACCGTCGGGGCAGGGATCTGGAGGATAAACCCGTCAAGTCGGCGGCCGGGGCTCATCCTGATCGGGAGCGGTCTGCTATTCGGGCCCGCGACCGGTCTCATATACGCCGAGGCGCCCGATCGTGCCCTCCGCGGAATCGGCATTCGGGCCGGCATCGGGGCCGGGTCGGCCCTTATGACCATCGGGAGCGCTCTGATCGTCGAATCGAGTGAAGGATCGTGGGCGGCGCTCGGGGTTCTCGCCGCCGGCGTATTGGCAGGGACCGGGCTCCTCCTCGCCCATGGACTGTACAACACGTTTCGGGGAACGGCGAGGGCTGTGGAGGCGCACAACGAGTCGGCTCGGGAGACCGCTCGCAACGCCTCTTCCTCTGTGTTCGTCGGGCCGTGGGCATCGCCCCGAGTCGGGACGCCCGGCGTGCAGGTGCGGGTCTCGTTCTAACCCGTGTGGGGGGAAAGGGCCCTGCTGAAGACGGCTGCATCCGAAACCCTCGGCTTTCTCCAGGGCTACAACCTCCGAACCCTTTCTCCATTCCCCCTGCCCCTGAATGTCGACCCTTCCCATCGACGACGTTCTGCCGGACCTGAAGGCCGTCCTCCGCGACGCCCCGGAGGCGGTGCTGCAGGCCCCCACCGGCGCCGGCAAGACGACCCGCGTCCCCCCAGCGCTGCTGGGCGAGGACTGGCTGGAGGGCGACACCATCCTCATGCTGGAGCCGCGGCGCCTCGCCGCCCGGTCCGCCGCCCGCTTCATGGCGAGGCAGATGGGCGAGGCGCCCGGCCGGACGGTGGGCTACCGGGTGCGCATGGACACGCAGGTGAGCGACCAGACGCGGATCGAGGTCGTGACCGAAGGGGTGCTCACCCGCATGCTGCAGGACGACCCCGCCCTCGACGGCGTGGGCGCCGTGCTGTTCGACGAGTTCCACGAGCGCAACCTGCAGGCCGACCTTGGCCTCGCCCTCACCCTTCAGGCTCGCGAGGTGCTGCGGCCCGACCTGCGCGTCCTCGTGATGAGCGCCACCCTCGACACCGGGCCGATTGCCGAATTATTGGGGGCGCCCCTCATTGAGAGCGAGGGCCGCAGCTACCCGGTGGAGGTGCACTACCGCGACCGGCCCGTGAAGGACCGCATCGAGCCCGCCGTGGCGGCGAAGGTGCAGGAGGCGCTGGGCGAGACGGACGGGGACGTGCTCGTCTTCCTCCCCGGCGCGGGCGAAATTCGCCGCGTGAAGTCGCGCCTGGAGGACAATGTGCCGGACGACGTCGATCTCTACCCCCTCTTTGGCAACCTGCCGCCCGAGAAACAGGACCGGGCCATCGAACCCAGCCCGGAGGGCCGGCGCAAGATCGTTATTGCCACGGACATTGCGGAGACGAGCCTCACCATCGAGGGCGTCCGCGTGGTGGTGGACAGCGGCCTCCGGCGCGCGCCCCGCTTCGATGCCGCCAGCGGCATGACCCGCCTCGAAACGGTCAAGATTTCCCAGGCCTCCGCCGATCAGCGCAAGGGCCGGGCGGGCCGCGTGGCCCCTGGCACCTGCTACCGCCTCTGGACCGAACGCACGCAGCACCACCTCGACCGCCACACGCCGCCGGAGATCGAAAACGCCGACCTCGCCCCGCTCGCCCTGGAGCTGGCCGCCTGGGGCACGCCCGATCCCGCCGACCTCCAGTGGCTCGACCCGCCGCCCGCCGACGCCGTCGACCGCGCGCAGTCCCTCCTGCAACGACTCGGCGCCCTCGACACCGACGGCGCCATTACCGATCACGGGCGCGAGATGGCCAATCTGGGCCTCCACCCGCGCCTCGCGCACATGCTCATCAACGCCCAGACGCTCGGCCACGGCGCCCTGGCGTGCGACCTCGCCGCCCTCCTCAGCGAGCGCGACATCTTCAAGGGGCAGGGCGAGGCGCCCGACGTGGACCTGCGCCTCCGCCTCGAAGCCCTCCGTCGCCTTCGCCGCGGCGACCGCCCCACGCCCGATCACGCCCGCAACTACGTCGTCCCCTACGGCGCCGTGGGCCACGTCCGCAAAGTGGCCGACCACTGGCGCTCAACGCTCGGCGTGTCGCCGAAAAAAGACGACGACATCGAGGCCTGCGGCCTGCTCACCGCCTTCGCCTACCCGGACCGCATCGCCCAGCGGATGGACGGGCAGGGCGGCCGCTTCCGCCTCCGCAACGGGCAAGTGGCCGAACTGCCCAACCCGCAGCTGCTGTCGGACGAGGACTCCCTCGTGGCCGCCCACGTGGACGGCCGGCGGCAAACGAACCGCATTTTTCTGGCCGCGCCCATTGCCGAGGAGGAGATCATCGACTACTTCGGCGACCAAATCGAGCCGACGACGGATGTGGCGTGGGACGGCGATGCGCGCCTTGTTCGGGCCCGT
Source organism: Salinivenus iranica (assembly GCA_002894665.1). Taxonomy (GTDB): domain Bacteria; phylum Bacteroidota; class Rhodothermia; order Rhodothermales; family Salinibacteraceae; genus Salinibacter; species Salinibacter iranicus. The sequence continues at coordinate 5,047 of NCRB01000038.1, read as the reverse complement.
CGCCGCGACGAACTCGGGGCCCTCGTGCTCAAGGAAGGTCCCATCACGGACCCGGATCCGACCGCGGTGGCGGAGGCGATGGTGCACGGCGTGCGCGAAGAGGGCCTCGACCTGCTCCCCTGGACCGACCACGCCCGCCAGCTGAAGCACCGTATCCAGTTTCTCCACCACCACCTCGGCGACGACTGGCCGGACGTGAGCGACGAGGCGCTGCGGACCGACCTGGAGGACTGGCTTCTGCCTCACGTCTACGACATGAAGCGGGCCGACGACCTCCAGCGCCTCAACCTCCCCCAGATCCTCCGCGACCGCCTCAGCTACGACCAGCGCGACAAGCTGGAATCGTGGGCCCCCACCCACATCGAGGTGCCGAGCGGATTCGACCGGCCCATTGACTATTCGGATCCGGAGACGCCCGTCCTCGCCGTCCGCCTGCAGGAGCTCTTTGGGCTCACCGAGACGCCCCGCATCGCCGGCGGGCGCATTCCGCTGACGCTCCATCTCCTCTCGCCCGCCCAGCGCCCGGTCCAAATCACGCAGGACCTTGAAGGCTTCTGGACCGACACCTACTACGAGGTTCGGAAAGACATGCGCGGCCGCTACCCCAAGCACTACTGGCCGGAGGACCCGCTCACCGCCCCCGCCACCCACACCACGAAGGCCCAGATGGAGGCGGATGTGTGAGGCTATCCGCCCATAAATAGCAGGCCGAAGGCCCCGAAGTAGAGGACCAGCACCAGAAAGCTCTCGAAGCCAATGCCGAACATGCCCCACCGCTCGCGGCGCAGCAGGCCCATGAGCAGGGTTCCCGTAAGAAGCAGGGTGAGGGCGATAATGAAGACCTGCTGGTCGGTCATGGCGTGGTAGATGGATCCCGCGCGGTACCCCACATCCGAGAATGCCACGAACAGCACGTCGAAGCTATTCCCCCCAATGATGCCGCCCACGGCCAGTGTGAGGGCGCCCCGCCGAACGGCCGCCACGGACGTGACCAGCTCCGGGAGCGAGGTGGAGACAGCCGTGAAGACGCCCCCGACGATGCTCTCGGAGAGGCCGGTCCGGGCCGCCACCTGCCCGCCCGTCTTGGCGATCACGTACCCCGCCGCCCCCACGATGAGGGCCAATACGGCGAAGCGCCCCCAGAGGCGCAGGAGGGACGACGAACCGCCCGTCTGATCATCCGGCACGTCCGGGTGCGTCTCCTCCGTTTGCCGCGCCATCCAGTACGGCGTCGAGCGGGCCTCCGCCACGAGGTGCATCCCAAAGAGATAGGCGCCGACCAGGAGCACAGAGCCCGGATGAATCCCGAACAGGGCTAGGTTTGGGCCGGCCATCGCGAGGAGCGGAATGGCCAGAATCGTTGACAGCAGGGCCCCCTGCAACAGGTTCTCGACGGAGGCCGCGGCGTGCTCGAGGTTGGCGGGGCGGTAGGCAATGTCGGCCACCGCGAGGAAGACGGTCTGGGCCGCAATGCCGCCAATGGCGTTGCTAATCGCCAGGGAGGGCAGGGCGTTCACGGCCGCGGTGACGGACGTGGTGATGCCGGCAATGGAGGTTGCACTCCCGAGCAAGATGGCGCCGAAGAGGGCCTCCCCGAGGCCGGTCTCGTCGGCCAGCCGGTCGGCGGTCCGGGTCATGTCCGTGCCGACGACGGCGACGAGGAGGGCCGCGACGCCAAAGATGACGGCCACCAGGGAAAGAGAGAGCGATCCCCAGGACACCAGCTCCATGGAGCGACGAGTGGGCTACCGAAAAGAGAAGCGAATCCCCTCAACGGATGTGCTCTGATGGGGGAGTTGGGGGCGGGAAAGGATGTGCTGAGAAGCACCAAACCACACCGGGCCCACCGGGGCATCCGCATGGGATCGGACACTGCGCGTTCGCCCCGATCGGGCAAAGGGGACGGCTGATGGGGGACGGTCTCGTCTTCATCGCGGCCGACGCCCCGGGTGAGGCGGGAGCCGGGCTAGGCGCGCCCGCTCAGCTTCTCCAGCTCCGCGATGCGCTCCTCGGTCGGCGGGTGGGTCGAAAAGAGCTTCCGCATGCCGCTGAGGGCGCCGCTGAACGGATTCACGATGAACATGTGCGAGGTGGCCTGATTGGCGTTGCGCATGGGGCGCTGCTGGGCCACCTGCTCCATGCGTCGGAGGGCGCTGGCGAGCCCCATCGGGCTGCCCGCAATCTCGGCCCCGTCGCGGTCGGCCGCGTACTCCCGACTGCGCGAGATGGCCATCTGAATGAGCATGGCCGCCAGGGGGGCGAGGAACATCATGAGGAGCGAGCTCACGAAGCCGTTCTCCCCGCGGTCGAAGAAAATTCCGAACCGCGCCAGCAACGTGATGGCGGCGGCGAGGGTGGACGCCACGGTCGAGGTGAGCATGTCGCGGTTCTTGATGTGCGCCAGCTCGTGGGCAATCACGCCCTCCAGCTCCTGGCGGTCGAGCACATCCATAATGCCGCGGGTGACGGCCACGACGGCGTTGTCGGGGTTGCGTCCCGTCGCAAAGGCATTGGGCTGGTCCTGCGGGACGATGCAAACCGTCGGCATCGGAAGGTCGGCGCGCTGGCGCAGGCGATTCACCATGTCGTGGAGCTCCGGGGCCTCGGCGCGGCTGACCTCCTCGGCGCCGTACATGCGCAGGACGATGGAGCTGCTGTACCAGTAGCTGACCACGTTCATGCCCACGGCGATGAGGAAGGCGAGCATCATGCCGCCGGTGCCGCCGAGGGCCTGCCCGATGAGGGCAAAGAGGACGAGCATGGCCGCCATGAGGGCGGTAGTGCGGAGGGCGTTCATAAAAGGGAGGTTCGTTTGACCAGATGCTACTTCGCTTCCTTGTACAGCAAGGACGGTACCACGGTTCGTCCGCGTGTCGTTCTGGCAGGGCCCGGCTACCCGAACATGCCGGTGACGACCATTACGTCGTAGAGGGCATGGGTCCAGGCGGCTACCCCGAAGCCGCGCCACAGGAAGATGCCGTTGAGCGCCAGGCCAAAGGCGAACCGGAAGGTGAACGACGGCAGGGCAAACGGGTCGCCAAGGGGCCCCACGTAGTGGGCGAGGCTAAAGAGCCCGGCCCCGATGAGGGCTGCCAGGACGTAGGCGCCGCCGACATTGTCGGTCACTAGACGCAGCAGGAGGGTCAGGCCCCCGACGAGGAGCACGCGAAAGAGCAATTCCTCGTAGAGCCCGGCGCCGATGGACAGGGCGAGCTGCGTCCAGAGGTCGCCCTGCGGGGCCGGGGCCGCGGCGTAGAGGGCCGAGACGAACCGGGAGATCAGCAGGGCCACGACGATCGCGTACAGGGCACTCTCGCCGATAATGCCCGCAAAGTAGCGTAGGCGAAGCGGAATGGACCGCCCCCGATCGCGGACGTACGCGGCCCCGGCGGCGATCACGGCGATGGCGACGAGCGTGAGCCCCCCGCTGAGGCCGGCCGTCGACAGCAGGTCCTTGATCCAGACCTCGGCCCCGATCCGCACCGGTGCCGCGGCGCCGGCGTTCACCGCGACAATCATGGTTTCGTAGAACACGAACAGGGGAAGGCTGCTCCACACCCCGTACGTGGCCGTTCGCGTGGCCCCGTAGTACGTGTCCCAGCTGGACGAAGAGTGTGCCATGGAGAGGACGGGAGAGCGCGAGGTCACGGGGCGGCCCGCCACACCACGCGGAGGGCGACGGGGGGCGAGGCGTTCGGTGAAATTCCCAGGCGCTGCGCCACGGCGGCCGACAGGTCGAGCACCACCTCGTCCCCACCCAGCCCGCGATCGAGGACCCGGGCAAAGGTGTGGACGGTCGTGTCGGGGCGCGAGAGGAGGACCACGGAGCCGAAGGGAAGGGACGGATGGCTCACCGCGTAGTCGTCGGGGTCGTACGCCGTTCCCCCGGCCATGAGTCGCCCGGCGAAGGCGTCGGGGTAGACGGCGACCGCACCCGTGGTGTCGGGGGCGGCATACGTGCCGCGGGGCCATCGGTCGGGTCGCTCCGGGAGGCGGAGGCGCTGTCCGACCGACAGGGAGGTCGTGTCGAGGTCGTTCAGCGAGCGCAGGGCCCGGACGCTCACCCCGTAGCGCCCGGCGATGCTGTAGAGCGTTTCGCTGGAGTCGACGACATGCGTGGGCGGGCCGAAGCGCGGGGGCACGCGGAGGGAGCGGCCCGCCGTGAGTGTGTCGGTCTCCTGGTCGTTCAGGGCAAAGAGCGTATCGGCTGTGGTGCCCAATCGGAGGGCGAGCCCGACGAACGTGTCGCCGGGCTCCACGGTGTGTGTGGCGTACGAGCCGGAGGAGGCCGTGTCGGGTGGGGCCGAAGCCGCGGCCCTGTCCCGTGGCGGCGGGGCGGCGGAGGATGGGGCGCCGGACGTATCGGTCGTCGGAGAGGGGGGGCGGACGCGAAGGGACTGCCCGACCTGAAGCGCGCCCGGATCCTCAAGGTCGTTCCAGCGCATGATCGACTCAACCGAGGCCCCGACGGTTTGGGAAATGCGATACAGCGTGTCCCCGGACTGGATCGTGTACGTGGAATCCGTTTGCGGCTGGCCCCAGGCAAGAGCGGGGGCCAGCAGGCCCAGGAGCAGTCCGAAAAGACAGGCGCGAATACGCATGAGATCGCGGAAAGCCGCGAAGAGTCAAGGACACCGCACGCGAAGGTCAGTCAAACCCGACGCCCTCTGCTTTGAGTTTCGCGTCCTGAAGCTCAGAGAGCGCCTTTTGTTCTCCTTGCTCGCGCGCGACCCCGATCCCGCGCTCGTAGATCGAAAGGGCCTCGTCCACCCGATCGAGCCGCTCGTAGAGCTTTCCGAGATGGTAGTACGTCCCCACGTAGTCCGGGTCGGTTTCCACGAGCTCCTCGAAAAATGAGCGCGCCTTTTCCAGGTGGTCGCGCTTCAGGTGCTCCTGAGCCAGGGCAAATCGCGTGAAGGGATCGTCCGGATCCTCCTCGTAAAACGATTGAAGCTGTTCCAGTCGGTCGATAGACATCGTGGAGTCGATTGGTGCATACCGCTACGAACCGTGGAATCTCTACTACCAGGATCCGCCGGCGCCGCCC
>NCRB01000037.1 GCA_002894665.1 Salinivenus iranica | reverse complement strand
GGGCGAGGGGGGCGGCGGGAATGTGCTGGCGGCCCGTGAGGAGCGGCGCCGCGCCGGCCTGGTCGGCGTCCAGGTCAATGGCCTCGCCGTTGGCAAAGAGGGTGGCCGTGCCGTCGTCGTGCTCGATGAAGGCGAGGTGGGACACGGGGCCGCGGCGCAGCCCTGTGCCCTGCCGCACCCGCTTGGCGAGGGCCGCCTCGGAGAACGAGGAGGCGGGCGGGACGGCCTCTCGGTCGCGGGACGGGCGGGTGAGGTAGCGCCCCCACCACCGGTCGATGGGCGCGTCGTCGGCCACCAAGTCGCGCAGGAGGCGCCGCACCTTCTGGCGGGCCGCCGCGTGGATCTCGCCCGGATGGTCGACGGGCGTCAGGTCCGGGTCGCTGTACCGCGCGTCGGGATCGATCCGCTCCATCGCCTCCTGAAAGAAGTCGCCGACGAGGGCCTGGTGCCGCGGGGCCCGGAAGCCGATCGAGTAGGTCATGCACCGGTCGTCTTCCGCAATGCCGTGGTGGGCGACGCGGGGCGGGAGGTAGAGCAGGTCGCCGGGCCCTAGCACGAATTCCTCCTCCGGCTCAACGTCCGCGAGGATGCGCACGTCGAGGTCCGGCACGATCTCCTCATCTTCGACGGGCGTCGTGCCGATCTTCCATCGGCGGTGGCCCAGGCCCTGGAGCAAGAAGACATCGTAGTTGTCGATGTGCGGCCCCACGGTGCCGTGCGTGGGCGCGTAGCTCACCATCACGTCGTCGAGCCGCCAGTCGGGCAGGAAGCGGAAGTAGTCGAGCAGCCCGCCGACCTCGGGCAGAAGGCGGTCGACCTCCTGCACGAGGACGGTCCAGTGCGTCTCAGGGAGGTCGAGGAAGTCGGACTGTTCGAAGGGCCCGTGTCGGAGCTCCCACGGATGGTCGCCCCCCTCCTTGAGAATGAGGCGGCTCTCCACCCCCGGCTCGCACGCCAGCCCGGCCAGTTCCTCGGGCGAAAGGGGGGATTCAAAGTCCGGCAGCGCGTCCCGCACCATCAGGGGGCGTTTCTGCCAGTAGGTGTCGAGGAAATCGTCGGGCGAACGGTCGCCGAGAAGCGTCGAGGGGGGCGAGGCAGTCTGCATATTGCTTTGCGATTCGTGGAAGGGCACACCGCCGACGGAACGCCGGGCAGAGGCATCCTCTGATGAGCACATGAGTCAACGAAAAGTGGGCCTGCCTATCCGAAGAGCATCATCAAGCCCTTGACGGCGGGCCACAGGAGCAGGAGGGCCAGCAGCCAGGCGACCCATTGCACGCTCGAGCGGCGCTGGGGAAATTCGTATCCGCAGTACGGGCACTGTTTCAGGTCGCCGGTGTCTTCGTATTCCAGCGCACAGGACGGACACTCGCGGGACGTAGCCATGGAGACGAGTCGGGGGGAACGTGCGTCGCTACAGCTGAGAGGCCAGTTCGTCGAGGAGCATCGCCACGTCCTCCTCTTCCATGTTGTCGGGATCCATGCCGGGGATTCCAGGGTCTGCCTGCTCGGCGCGGGCGGCCTCCAGGTCGAGCTGGCGCAGGACGAGGGCGGCGGCCCCGGTGGCCGCGGCGGTCAGGAGAAGGGTGCGGAGAAATTTCGACATGGGACGGCGGGGCAGAGAAAAAGCCAGTGAGCGAGTTCTGAACGAACCGGTGCGGCGGTGGGTTCTTTCTCCCAAGGATGAACCTGTGCGCCGGTGTTGGGTTCGTCCATCAGTTCCGCACGCACAACCGCACCTCCCGACGTGATGGCCCGTCTGTACGTTTCCGTGCTGCTCGTTGGCCTGTTGGGCGGTCCCGCCGTTCCTGCACTCGCCCAGGAGGCCCCCGCAATTTCCGTGGCCCGCGTGCAGTACCAGGGCGGCGGCGACTGGTACAGCGATGAGGAGTCGCTGGTGGAGTTGCTTGCGTTTGTGCGGGAGCAGACGATGCTGGACGTCGGCACGGAGGAGGACGTGGTGGAGTTGACGAGCGACAAGCTGTTTAACTACTCGTACCTGTACCTCACCGGTCACGGCAACGTCACCTTTTCCGCCAAAGAGGCCCAGCGCCTCCGTCGCTACCTGCAGCGCGGCGGCTTTCTCCACATCGACGATAACTACGGGCTCGACGAATACATTCGAGAGGAGCTGCAAAAGGTGTTTCCGGAGAAGGACCTGGTGGAGGTCCCGTACGATCATCCCATCTACAGCGTGCGATACGACTTCTCGGAGGGCCCGCCGAAGATCCACGAGCACGACGGCGAGGCGGCACAGGGCTACGGCATCTTTGACGACCACGGGCGGCTGATGGTGTTTTACACCCACGAAACCGACCTGGGGGACGGGTGGGAGCCGGCCGCCGTCCACAACAACTCGCCCGAGAAGCGACGGGCCGCCCTGCGGATGGGGACCAACATTCTCACCTACGCGATGACTCATTAGCCGGTGCGCGGTTCGGCGCCTGTGCCATGAAGAACCTCCTGGCCCTGGTCCTGGTCCTGGGAATCGTGGGGCTCCTGTTCGTTACGAACCCTGGGATGGAGGAATTTCAGTCGTTTGTCCGCACCCACGCCGCCCATCGGGTAGAGCAGGAGCTCGGGCGTGGAGCGCTGTCGGACGCGCTGGGCGGCGCGGGCGCCGAGGTGCTGGCCACCTACGTCCCGGACATCACGACGCGGCGGACCTACCTTGTGTGCAGCACCTACGCCGTGGACCTGGATGACGATGGTCGTCCGAACGGGCGCGTACTCGGACTCGCGGGACAGTTTCTGGTGATTGAGGACTTCTCGGCGGACGACTGACGCGCCGTCCGGCTCTCGCCGCCGAATCTGTCGCCGGTGAGGCTCGTTAGAGATCTTCTCTGTACTTTGCGTCCTTTGCCCGGCCAGGGACCCTGCGCCGACGCGCTTTTCTTCACCACCCCATGCCACCCATGAGTGCCCTTTCCTCCTTCGATCCCGACGTGCACCAGCTCATCCAGCAGGAGACCCGGCGCCAGAACGAGGGCCTGGAGCTGATTGCGTCCGAGAACTTCGCGTCCGAGGCCGTTATGGAGGCGATGGGGACGCCCCTCACCAACAAGTACGCCGAGGGGCTGCCCGGCAAGCGCTACTACGGCGGCTGCCGGGTGGTGGACGAGGTGGAAGACCTCGCCCGCGACCGTGCGAAGGCCCTCTACGACTGCGACTGGGTCAATGTGCAGCCGCACGCCGGCGCCCAGGCCAACAGCGCCGTCTACCTCACCCTGCTGGACCCCGGCGACACGTTTCTCGGCCTCGACCTGTCCCACGGCGGCCACCTCACCCACGGCTCGCCCGTCAACTTCTCCGGCATCCTCTACAACGCCGAGTACTACGGCGTCGAGAAGGACACCGGGCGCATCGACATGAACAAGGTGCGCGACCGGGCGAAGGAGGTGCAGCCCAAGATGATTTCGATCGGGGCGAGCGCCTATCCGCGCGACTTCGACTACGCGGCGTTCCGCGACATTGCCGACGAGGTGGGCGCCTACCTCTGGATGGACATGGCCCACACGGCGGGCCTCATTGCGGCGAACGTGCTCAACGACCCGATGCCGCACACCCACGTGGTGACCACCACGACCCACAAGACGCTCCGCGGCCCGCGCGGCGGCATGATCCTGCTGGGCAACGACTACGAGAACCCGATGGGCAAGACCGCCCGCAAGAGCGGACGCACCAAGCAAATGAGCGAGCTGCTCGACTCGGCGGTCTTTCCGGGCACGCAGGGCGGCCCGCTGATGCACGTGATTGCGGCGAAGGCGGTGGCCTTCAAGGAGGCCCTGCAGTCCTCCTTTGCGGAGTACTCGCAGCAGGTGGTCGACAACGCGAAGGCCCTGGGCGCCGAGCTCAACGCGCGCGGCTACGACCTCGTCTCCGGCGGCACGGACAACCACCTCGTGCTCATTGACCTGCGCAACAAGGGCCTGACCGGAAAGGAGGCCGAGCAGGCGCTGGAGGCGGCCGGCATTACGGCGAACAAGAACATGGTCCCGTTCGACGACAAGAGCCCGTTCGTGACCAGCGGCCTGCGCCTGGGCACCCCCGCCATGACGACTCGCGGTTTTGGCGAGGACGAGTTTGTGCGGGTGGCGGAGCTGATCGATCAGGTGCTCCAGGACCCGACGGACGAGGACACGCAGGCGACCGTGGAGCGGGAGGTGCAGGCCCTCTGCGACCGCTTCCCGCTTTACGATGTCGTTGCCGCGTAGGCTGGAACGTGCGTGCGCCCGGGGCGGTTGGTGATTCCACTGCTCAGTGGGGTGCCCCTTCGATTTATTCCACGATTTCTTTTTCCGGGTCCCATGCCGTCCATGGATCGCGATGCGCTCAGCTCCTCCGCCCAGGCCGACCTGGTGGCCCTCGGGCGTCGGCTTTACGACCGGGCCCTTGTGCGGCGCGAAGACGAGCTGATTACCGACCCCCGGGGACAGCCCATCGGATGGCTCCTCGACACGCGCATCCCGATGCTCGACTCCGACCTTTTCGACGAGGTGGGGCAGGTGCTGGCCAATCGGCTCCGCGAGCGCGACCTGCATCAGGTGGTCGGCTACGGCTTCGGGGCGTACCCGCTCGTGTGCAGCGTCCTGTCGGCGGCGGAGGACACGTCGTTTAAGGGCGGGCTGGTTCGCGAGGAGCGGAAGGAGCATGGGCGGCGGCGCCTCGTGGAGGGCCCCATCGACCGGGACGCGCCGGTGGTGCTGCTCGACGACATCATTAACAGCGGCCGGAGTGCCTCGCAGGCCCTGGGGCTGTTGCGGCGGGCGGGGCTCGATGTGGTCGGGCTCCTCACGCTCTTCAACTTTACATGGAGCAGCGGCCAGTCGCGCCTTGAGGCCGAGGGGTTGTGGGTCGACTCGCTCCTCGATCTGAATTTGCAGGACGGGGCGAGCAGTGGCTCGGACAGCGCCTAGCCGGGTGATGTCTGCGCGACCGGCGGGGGAGGACGAGGGCGGGGCCCGCTCCAATGACGAGGGCATGGGGGAGGAGAAGGCCGTCCGGACTGCCCCGCCACGTTCGTTCACGCAAGCAGTGTAGATGTATGCCAGAGGCCCCTACGAGAGATTCGGATACGGCTGTGCCCGGCGCACAGGGCGACGGGGCGGCGGGCCCGCACCCCGACGAGCAGGGCGTCATGTCGTTCCTCGATCACCTGGAGGAGCTCCGGTGGACGTTGATCAAGGCGGGGGTCGGGGTTCTCACGACGACCATTCTCTGTGCGATCTTCAGCGAGTGGATTGTGGACCAAGTGCTGATAGGGCCGACGCGCCCGAGCTTCTTCATGTACTCGGTCCTCGGCATTGAGCCCGCCGAGTTAAACCTGCTCAATCGCACCATCACGGGGCAGTTCTTTGCCGACATCGGCACCATCATCGTGGTGGGCCTGGTGGCTGGGTCGCCCGTGGTTGTGTACTTCTTCTGGAAGTTTATCGAGCCGGCGCTCTACCCGTCGGAAAAGTCGGGCATGCAGTTCGCCGCGGTGTTTGCGACCTTCTTTCTGCTGCTCGGCATTGCCTTCGGCTACCTGATTCTGACGCCGCTGGCCCTTCAGTTTTTTGCGCAGTACACGCTGTCGCCGCAGATCTCGAACCAGTTCGACATCATGACCTACTTCAGCATGGTGTCCTTCTGGACGCTGGGGACGGGCATTCTCTTTGAGCTGCCGGTTGTGATTTACTTCCTGGCGAAGGTGGGAATCATCACGCCCGATGCGATGCGGTCCTACCGCAAGTACGCGTTGCTCGTGGTACTGGGGGTGGGCGCGTTCCTCACCCCGCCCGACCCCATCTCGCAGGTGATTGTGGCGCTTCCGTTGCTGGCGCTCTACGAGCTGTCGATCCACATCGCCGCCTGGGTGACGCGCCGCCGCCGGCGCGAGTTGGGCATGGACGATGCTGCGTAGCGCCCGGAGGCGTGGCTATTGGCCATTGAGCAGGCGGTCGGCCAGGCGGTCCGGCAGGGCCGCCGTGTCCCGAATCTTCTGGGCTGCGGTGTGGGCGTCGTACTCCAGCCGCACGTTGCGGTAGGCGAAGGTGTCGGTGTCGAACAGGCCAAAGCTGAGCCGCGGGTTCTGGTCGCGCGGCTGGCCCACGCTGCCCACGTTGATGAGAAACCGATGGCCGGGCCGGGGCTGAAGCACGCCCAGCTTGTTCGCCATGACGGCCGGCACGTGGGTGTGCCCGATAAAGCACACGTCCGTCTCGAAGTGTGTAAACTGGTCTTGGGCGTCCGGGTAGGAGGTGAGCCGCTTCCAGGCGGTGGGGGCGTCGGGCGTGGCGTGGACGAAGGTGCAGTTGGCGGCCTGGACGGTGAGGGGGCGGTCGGCGAGGTATTTGCGTTGGGCGTCCGACAGCTGCGCCCGGTTGTGGCGGGCGGCGGCCTGTCCATCAGGAGGAAGGGCGTCGAGGCCCTCTTTGCGGGCGACGGCAAGGTCGTGGTTTCCTGCTACCACCGCGTCGCATCGTTCCCGTACCAGGTCGACGCACGCTGCCGGGTCGGCATTGTAGCCGACCACGTCGCCCAGGCAGTAAATGGCATCGATGGCCTCGTCCGTGAGGGCGTCCAGGGTGCGGTTCAGTGCTTCGAGGTTCGAGTGGATGTCGGAAAGGATGGCCAGGCGCACAGGTGGGGGAGTCGACGAGACAAAATTGCACGCCTCCAACCTAAGCGCCAGTGGGGAGAAACTCCCAATGCGCTGGTGAGAGACCCGCACGGCCGACATGTAACCAAGTCGGCATGATGGGAGAGCGGCGTCGAAGAGAAGAACCTGTGCTCTTGATTTTGGATACCCGATACGGGGAACTGTCACTCTTTCCGCAGTGCCCCCGCATCTGCTCATCACCTCAGGGATCTTAGGATACGTCCTGTGCCCATGAATGCCGACGCCTCCGTTGAGGACATACACGACGAGATCGAAGCGGCCTTGCGCGGAGCCCTTGACGACCAGTGGGATGAGGTGCTCGACCAGTGGGGAGAGGCGGCCCCGGCGGATCGGAAGGCAGTGCGGACGCATGTGTCGGGCCTTCGTAATCGCATGCTCCGGGCCCTACTGGCCATCGACACCGAAGAGGATCTCCATCGCGCCCTGGCGACGCAATACGTGGAAGCGAAGGCCCACTGGACAATGCTGAACATGCAGATTCAGCACCAGACCGCCCGGGCGGAGGACGTGGAGCCGCCGCTGCTCTATCGGGCCACCTGCGTAAGTCTCATCGTCCAGCAGCTGGAGCCGCTTCTGCGGCCCGAACACGTCGACCGGATCTCGTCCTTTCTCGCGGAGCCGCTGGAGTAGTGGGGGCGGCACGCCACGGACGCCGCTGCGAGCACCCGCGAGCGGCTTCCAATCGTGGTCGTCCTTTCGTACGTTCAGCGTCGACCGGCGGCTGGGGCGAGGGCCTCCTGCACCGCCGGGATCGCTCGCCGTGCTCACGACCGACCGACGCTCACCCATGGAGTGGATCGCCGACCCGCAAGCGTGGATCGCGCTGGGGGCCCTTACCCTGCTGGAGATTGTGCTGGGGATCGACAATATCGTCTTCATTTCTGTCCTGTCGAACAAGCTGCCAAAATCGCAGCGCGCCCTCGCCCGGCGCGTGGGGCTCGGGATTGCCCTGGCGGGACGGGTGGTCCTGCTCCTCACGATTAGCTGGATTATGGCGCTGTCCGAGCCGCTCTTCTCGGTGTTGAGCCAGCAGGTGAGCGGGCGGGATCTCATTCTGGCGGCCGGGGGGCTCTTCCTGATCGGCAAGGCCACCTTCGAAATCCACGAGAAGCTGGAGGTGGACGACGAGACGAGCGAGCAGACCGCGGCGGCCGTCTCGTTCGCGAGCGTCATTGCGCAGATTGTCCTGCTCGACATGGTGTTCTCGATCGACTCGGTCCTTACCGCCGTGGGCATGGCCGATGACGTCGAGGTGATGATTATTGCCGTCACGATCGCCATCGGCATCATGATGCTCACGGCCCGGTCGGTCTCGACCTTCGTCGAGGAGCACCCGACCGTCAAGATGCTGGCGCTCAGTTTCCTGCTGCTCATCGGGATGACGCTGGTGGCGGAGGGGGGCGGCCACCACATTCCGAAGGGCTACATCTACTCGGCCATGGGCTTTGCGCTGCTGGTGGAGATGCTCAACCTCCGCGCCCAGGCGGTGCGGGAGGACGAGGAGCGCACACCCGTTCGGCTTCATCAGCCGCGCCTCCGCCGTGCCGTGGAGCGGGTGCTGAAACAGGAGTCGTGAGCGGAGGGCGGGCCCGCGGCGAGCGATTCGGCGGCGGCAAAACCAACCGTGCGTTCGCAGGTTGAGGACAGGCGGTTCATCCGAAGCAGTTGTCCCGTCTATGTCCGATCTGTTTGATGCACAGGCCGAGGAGGCCCGGCAGGAGCGCGCCCCGCTGGCCGACCGGATGCGACCCCGCACGCTCGACGAGTTTGTGGGGCAGGAGCACTTCATTGGGGAGGGCAAGCTGCTGCGCCGCGCCATCGAGGCGGACCGCGTCACGTCCGTCCTCTTCTACGGCCCGCCGGGCACGGGCAAGACGACGCTCGCTCGCATCATTGCCCATACCACCGAGGCGCACTTCACGTCGCTCAACGCCGTGCTGAGTGGCGTAAAGGACATTCGCGAGGCGATTCAGAAGGCAAAGAATCGCCTCCGCCACCACCAGACGCGCACCATCCTGTTCGTCGACGAGGTGCACCGCTTCAACACGGCCCAGCAGGACGCCCTGCTGCCGCACGTGGAGGACGGCACGGTCACCTTCATCGGGGCGACGACGGAGAACCCGTACTTTGAGGTCAACGACGCGCTGGTGAGTCGCTCGCGCGTCTTCGAGCTGGAACCGCTCGATCAGGATGACCTGCGCCAGGTGGCCGCCATGGCCCTCACCGACGAGGCGCGTGGCTACGGCGACCGCGACGTGCAGATTACGGAGGCGGCGCTCGACCATCTCCTCGACACGGCCAACGGCGATGCTCGCTCGGTACTGAATGCCCTGGAGCTGGCCGTAGAGACGACGGCGCCGGACGCGGAGGGCACCATCCACATCGACCTCCAGGTGGCCGAGGATTCGATCCAGCAGCGGGCCGTGCTCTACGACAAGGAGGGCGACGCGCATTTCGATACGATTAGTGCCTTCATCAAGAGCCTGCGCGGATCGGACCCGGACGCCGCCCTCTACTGGCTCGCCCGTATGCTGTACGCCGGGGAGGAGCCGCGCTTCATCCTGCGCCGGATGCTCATCTTTGCCGCCGAGGACGTGGGGATGGCCGACCCGCGTGCCCTGCAGGTCGCCCAGAGCGCCGCGCAGGGCTTCGAGTACGTGGGGATGCCGGAGGGGCAGTTCCTCCTCGCGGAGTGCTGCCTCTACCTCGCCACCGCCCCGAAGAGCAACACCACGTTCTCGTACTTCGACGCCCTCGACCACGTCCGTGAGGAGCAGACCGAGGACATCCCGCAGCACCTGAAAGACCCGAGTCGGGACAAGGAGGGGCTGGGCCACGGCGAGGGCTACAAGTATCCCCACGCCTACCGCGAGCACTACACGCCGCAGCAGTACCTTCCCAACGAGATGCAGGGAACGTACTTCTATAAACCCAGCGGGCAGGGCTACGAGGAGGCTGTGGCCGAACGCCTGGAGCGGTGGCGCGAGCGGGACTTCGACGAGGACGTGGTGAAGCGGGCGCAGCAGTACGCCGAGGCGGTAGACGACGAGAGCGGGTAGCACAGCCCGCGGGCCGGCCGCAGCCGACCCGCGCTGCCCTCAGAAGCACTCAGCGTATCCCCTGAGGGTCACCCCCTGCCTGGGGCGAGCCGCAAGCGGGGCCCCGGAGAGATCGAGCCGCTCCGGCCGGGTGTTCGAAGACACCCCGAAGGATACCTGATTCTGGCCAGGACCCCATCTCGTTTTGGCGCATCACGCGGTCAACCCCTGGTGTGAGGCCGCTCCATCCGGGCAAAGGGCTGTGAAGATGAGGCAACGACGTGCGCGGTCCGAGAAACCCGCTCTCCGCCCGCAAATTGTACTGGACACAAAGTTGCACATTCTCCGGCGTCTTTTCCTCAAATACGGAGAATGACTCCCCAATTGCGATGATCATGCAGACTGCCATGCGCATGGATCACGCCGTGCCCCACGGACCCTCCATTTCTTCCCCGTCGCGCTCCCGGTCCGTCCCGGCGTGTCCGAATGGCTGTTGTTGTCTCATGGCCTGTTGTCGCTGTTAGCACGCGCATCGTAGTGCGGCCCCGTTTGTCGGCCCCGTGAAAATGGGGGTCGTGTCGCCTCGTCGTCCCGTGGAGGAGTGCTCCGTGTGTCTGGACCGTGTCCGCTGAGGGGGCTGTACAGGAGGCCAAAACTGCAGCGTTGCGGAGCCGCGTCTCTACGGGAGACGACGGTTTGTGTCCGGCACGGTCCGCCCCATCGTCCGTTGCATCCAACCCGCTACTTCCATGAGTACCAATTCCTACGCGAACCCCGATGTGCTCGTGTCCACCGACTGGGTGGCCGAGCACCACGAGGACACCGACGCCCTTCGTCTTGTAGAGGTGGACGTGGACACCTCCGCCTACGAAGACGGCCACATCCCCGGCGCCGTCGGCTGGAACTGGCAGACCCAGCTGGCCGACACGCAAACCCGCGATCTGGCCTCGAAAGACGAGTTTCAGGACCTACTCCGAGAGTCGGGCATCGACGACGACACCACGATCGTCCTTTATGGCGACAACGACAACTGGTTTGCCGCCTGGGCCTTCTGGGAGCTCCGGTACTACGGGCACGAAGACGTCAAAATCCTGGACGGCGGCCGCAAGAAGTGGCTGGCTGAGGACCGCCCGCTGACCACCGAGGAGCCGAGCTACCCGACGGGCAACTGGTCCGCCGAGGCGCCCGACAACTCCGTGCGGGCCTTCTCGGGCTACGTGCAGGAGCGCCTGGCCCGCGACGACGTGGAGCTCGTGGACGTACGCTCCCCCGAGGAGTTTAGCGGGGAGAAGTTGGGGCCCGAGGGCCTTAACGAAGGCGCGCAGCGTGGGGGACACATTCCCGGCGCGCACAACATCAGCTGGAGCGAAGCCGTCAACGACGACGGCACCTTCAAGAGTGCCGAGGAACTCCGCGACATCTACGAGGCCCGCGGCATCACGCCCGACAAGGAGACGATCGCGTACTGCCGCATCGGCGAGCGGTCGAGCCACAGCTGGTTCGTGCTGAGCCAGCTGCTGGGCCACCCGAATGTGCGAAACTACGACGGCTCCTGGACGGAGTGGGGCAATCTGGTGGGGGTGCCCATCGAGACGGGACCGGATCCCCGGACGGCCTAACGCCCGGAGCCCTTTTCGGACCACGAGGCCGCCCCGACGTGCCCCTTCCGGGGGGGCGCGTCGGGGCGTTGTCGTGAGAACAGGATGGGGGGGCAAAAAAACAGCGCGGCCCGACCGCAGTCGACCCGCGCTGGTGAGAATACACAACCGGTTCAGCGAACCGGCGCCCGTCCCGTGGGGCGGATGAGGGCGCGAACTGGTCTACAGGCCGCGCGAGATGCCCAGCCGGACCGGGAAGTACTGCGTGTTTTCGCCTTCGTTGAGGATGAGCACGTAGTTCGGCTCGACCATCAGGCTGGTGCGAGGGCTCACGGCGAGGCTCAGTCCCGCGCCAAACTGGACGCCAAAGTCCAGCTCGCTGTCGCTTTCGGTCGTGACGCCGTTGCTCTCAAGGTCGCCCACCGACGAACGGAAAATGCCACCGCCACCAAAGGCGTACGGCATGACGCGCCGGGACATCATTGAGCCGTTGAGCTTCAGGTTGGCCGTCGCGGAGAGGGCAGAGAACGCGCCGCCGTCAAAGTCGCCGGGAAGGTCGAGGCCGAAGCGGTCGAAGCGGCCCATCAGGACCCCCTCGAGGTTCTCCGTAACGGCGACGCCACCAGCGATTCCGACGTTAAATCCAGTTTTGTAGGCGTTATTGAAGGCGGAAGAGGAGGGGAAGTCCGCCCCGCCGTGGAGGTACAGGGTCTGGGCCATGGCCGGGGAGGCCACGAAGAACGCGAGGAGCGCGCCCAGGAAAAAAACTGTGCGTTTCATGTTCGAGGAAAAACGTGTATGTGCAGGGGATCCTCGGCGTCTCAGGACGATCCGCAGCAGCGGGTCCTCAAGGGCCGAATACGGGGCGTAAGAACGGGAGCGTGTGTCTTCGGGACTGTCAACGTTCGGCGCGTTGTGGGGGGCACCACGTGTGCACGGTCGATGTGCGCCAGTAGGAAACTCGGATCAACTGTAGGGACGGGGGCGCCGTCGCGCTCCAGGGCCGCTGGCATTTGAGGATTCGGTGGGTGCACTGTACCCTTGCGGTGGACTGTTTGCCGAAAAAGACGACCGTCGCGTGTCATGGACCAATGGCTTCGCTGGGCCGAGCGCATCGACCGCTTCAACGAGTGGGCGGGGCGGGGGCTCTACTGGCTGACCCTCGCGATGGTGGGGGTGGGGGCCTTTAACGCCATTGCGCGCTACCTCGACCGGTACACGGGGCTCGGCCTTAGCTCCAACACGTGGATTGAACTGCAGTGGTACCTGTTTAGCCTCGTCTTCCTCCTCGGGGCCGCGTACACCCTGAAGCACGACGCCCACGTGCGGGTCGACGTCTTCTACAACTGGCTGTCTCGACGGGGCCGCGCGTGGGTGAATGTGCTTGGTACGGGGCTCTTTCTTTTTCCCTTCTGCGCCGTCGTGCTTTGGATGTCGGTGCCCTTCGTCGCCGACTCGTGGGCGATCCTGGAGCAGTCCTCCGATCCCGGCGGGCTTCCCCGATACCCCATCAAGACGGTCATTCCGCTTGCCTTTCTCCTCGTGATGCTGCAGGGCGTGTCGATTCTGATTCGGGAGGGGGCTGTGCTCTCCGGACACGCGCCGGACGGGGAGGCCCCGAAGGAACGCCCGCGCATCGGATGAGGCCCCGATCCGCCGTCTTGCCCGCACGGTTTTTGCGAACTGACCCCCGCTCCCCCCGATGTCCGCCGATCTGCTAGCGCCCCTCATGTTTGTCGGGGCTCTCCTGCTCATCTTTACCGGCTACCCCGTGGCGTTTGCCCTCGGGGGCACCGCGCTTCTGTTTGCCGGCATTGGGGTAGAGGCGGGGATGCTGAGCTGGACGCTCCTACAGGCGATGCCCTCGCGCCTTTTCGGCATCATGTCCAACTTCGTGCTGCTGGCGGTGCCGTTCTTCATCTTCATGGGCACCATGCTGGAAAAGTCGCGCCTCGCGGAGGACCTGCTCACAACCATTGGGCAGCTGTTCGGGGCGCTGCGGGGCGGACTCGCCATCGCCGTTGTGTTCGTGGGGGCGCTGCTGGCGGCGGCCACGGGCGTGGTGGGGGCCTCGGTGGTGGCGATGGGGCTCATCTCCATGCCGGTGATGCTGCGCTACGGATACTCCGAAGAACTGTCCTCCGGCGTCATCACGGCGTCGGGGACGCTGGGGCAAATCATTCCGCCGAGCATTGTCCTCATCGTGCTGGCCGACCAGCTGGGCATTAGTGTGGGCGACCTGTTCCTCGGGGCGCTGGTGCCGGGCGTGGCGCTGGCCAGCCTGTACGCGATCTACGCCGGCGGCGTGGCCCTCGCGTGGCCCGAGGCGGCGCCGGCCCTGCCCGAAGAGGCGCGCGACATGGCCCCGACCCGCCTCCTGCGGCGTGTGCTGCTGGTGATGCTGCCCCCCCTCGTCCTCATCCTGCTGGTTCTGGGCAGCATTTTCGCCGGCGTGGCCACGCCCACCGAGGCGGGCGCGCTGGGCGCGGTGGGGGCGATGGCCCTGGCGGCCGCCAACGGACGCCTCTCGCTGGAGGCACTGCGCGAGACCATGGATGAGACCATGCGCCTCACGTCGATGGTGATGTTTCTGCTCGTGGGGTCGACTGCCTTCTCGCTGATCTTTCGCGGGTTGGGGGGCGACTTTTGGATCGAAGGCCTGCTCACAAATCTGCCGGGCGGGGTGATCGGCTTTCTCCTCATCGCGAACCTGACCATTTTTCTGCTCGGCTTCTTCATCGACTTCTTCGAGATTGCGTTCATCATCATCCCCCTGCTCAAGGCCCCCGCGGCCCAGGTGCTGCCCCCCGAGTTTGGGGCAACGGCCGACGCGGCGCTCGTGTGGTTTGGGGTGATGGTGGGGATGAACCTGCAGACCTCGTTCCTGACGCCGCCCTTCGGGTTTGCGCTCTTCTACCTGCGCGGGGTGGCGCCCGAGGAGGTGGCCACCACCCAGATTTACCGCGGGGCCGTGCCGTTCATTGCGATTCAGGTGGTGGGGCTTCTCCTCCTGATGCTGTACCCGGAGCTCGTTACCTGGGCGCTGTGACCAACGGGAACAAGTAGTTTCCAGGCTGCGCTGTGACCGAAGGGATCAAGAACTCCTATCAAAACCTGAAATGTATAGTCCGAAAATCACCCCTTCGTCGCTCCAAACTTGATTTACTTTGTCAGTCGCTCCGCTCTTGTGGAGCCCATCCGACCGCCGGTGGGAGCACCGACGTTCGTCGGATAGGCTCTGAGTCGAGCTCAGAGCGACAACCGTAACCAGTTTTGATAAAGGTTCCAAGTAGTCTCGGGGCTGCGCTCTAGCCGACCACGTGTTCGGCTAGGCCCAGGTGGCCAGCCGCCAGAGGAAGCGGAGGGGCACGTCGTTCAGCGCGACGAGGACGGCGGCGAGGAGGAGGGCCAGTGCGGGCGGGCTCAGAAGGCCCAGGGGCGCCACGACGAGCCAGGACCGCCCGGTAATGGCCTGGTAGTCCCACAGTACGCGGAGGGGGAAGTAGGTCATGGCCGCGAGGCTGGCGACGAGCAGGCCCGCGAGAACCAGCGAGGCCGACCCGGGCGGGTGGTCGTGGATCACCAGGGTCAGCGGAAGGGCCGAGAGGAGGGGCCAGCAGGGCCACGTGATGAGCATGAGGCCCTGCGGAAACGAAAAGGCCCCCTGTCGTTGGGCAACGACGACGAGGACGGACGCCCAAAGAAGGAGGAGCCACAGCACGGCGCCGCCGAGGAGGAGGCCGGTGGCTTCCGGGTGCTCCACACCGAAGGCCAGGACGGATTGAAGCCCGTCCGGGACGGCCGCGAGGACTCGCTCCGTCACGAGGAGCTCGGCGGCACACCGGGCCGCGCTGACGCCCATGAGGCCCAGGGCCACGGCTACGACGCTGAGCACGACGGCGGTCACCCCCGGCTCCAGCTCGCGCCCCTCCCGGATGGCGTCCCGATAAAACCCGTGCGCGCCGAAGTACCGGCGGACGGTCTGTCGGACGAACGGGCGTCCGACGTACAGGCCGGCCAAGATGATCGCGAGGAGCCATCCGAGCACGAGAAGTCCGTAGGGCGTCTGGGCGGGTGGCGTCCCGGCCGAAAAGGCAAAGACCCGCTGCGATCCCGTGAAGAAGCCCTCGACGACGCGGGCCGCGGGGCGCGCCGCGCCCGCGGCGGTGTGCAGGCCGTACCGGCGCGACGAAAGCGGCGAGGTCTCTGCGTCTCGCCATCGATGGACGAAAACGATGGACGGAGCGGCGGGCGGGGCGGCCCACAGGGCGGGGAGGCCCTCTTCCAGGTAGCGGGCCTGTTGTTCGGCGGAGTGCGGCACCTGCAGGCCGGGCGCGGCGCCGGGGCGCGTCCAGGTGCCGAGCGCACCGACGCCGACCGCGGGGGAGGCGCCGGCCCAGGACTGCCACCGCTCGACGGGCGCCGATCGTCCCTTCAGGTCGACGAGCACGCGGTCGGTGGCGTCCCGGCACCGATCGGCGGAGGGCGAGAAGGGCGTGACGTAGTACGTTTCCAGCGACGACGCGCTGTCGATGCGCTCGCTCCAGCGGGCGAGCGTCTCGCAGGCTGCCGGCACGGTGGTGTCCGTGTGGTGGGCGAGCCCGACGGCCTGGAGGGCCTCGTGGCGGTCGGCACGCTGCAGGAGGCGATCGAGCACCGGCTCCGCGGCGCGGAGGGAGTCGGGGAGGGCGGCGGCCGAGACGTGGGCCACGGGCAAGTCCACGAAGAGCGACAGGCCGAGGGTGTTGGCGGGAGCGAAGATCGTATCGGGAGGGGGGCGCAGAAGGCGGACCGCGTCGGCCCCCGTGGCGGCGATGCGGTGCAGGGCCTGCAGTGCGGTGGTCGGGTCGGACGAGGGCGCCCAGACAACGCCTCGGGCCGAGCGGGCGGTGTCGGCCTGGGGCGGCGTGTGGGCGGCGGATTCCGAGCCGGGCGCGGCGGACGGTGGGGCAGAGAGACACGCGCCGCCCCACCCGGCAGCGGACACGCCCAGCCAGAGCGGCAGGAGAACGAGGACACGTCGGATCATGCGCGGCACAATAGACGCTCGGGACGATGAACGCAAGGGGCCACCGACCAACGAGCGGGACGGCGGGCGGAAAAAAGACCGCAACCCATGTGGGCGAGGAGGATTGTCACGAAAACTTCATCACTTTTGTGGCCGCCTGTGTGCTGCTTTCCCGGATGGCAAAATGAAAGAATCCGGGGCCATGGACAATTCGTCGTCCGGATCTTCTCGCTTTTCACGTCTCACAGTCCCCGCTTCGACACCATGAACGTACTCTCCCGCCTTTTCGTCGTTTTGCTTCTCGCCCTATGCCTTCCTCTGGAGGCGGAGGCGCAGGCACAGTTTGCCGTGGGGCCGCGTCTCGGCATTGACGCCGGGGACATTGAGGAAGTGTTCATTGGGGCCGATGCCCGCATTTCCTCCCCGGCGCTCCCCGTCACCGTCAATCCGACCTTTGACTTCTACTTTACGCCTGAAAACACAACCTTCTGGGGCCTTTCGGCCAACGTGCTGTATCCGTTTGGGGCCAGCAATCAGCGGTTTACTCCTTATTCGGGGGCTGGATTGGGCCTCTATCGATTGGATGCATCGGGTGGAGACACTACGGACCTTGGGCTGAACCTCTTGTTCGGCCTCGAATTCCCGCTGCGGTCGGTGCGCCCCTTCGTTGAGGCGCAGTTTACGCCGGTGTTTGCGGACGACAGCTACAACTTGTTCACGGTGAAGGGCGGGTTGCTTTTCTCCCTCTGACGGGCCGGTAGAAGGGGGAGGACGATTCAGCCCAAGGAGTGCGACTCGTCGTCGGACGAGGACGGGTGGAGGTGGGCGATGGTGGCGCCCCATCCGCTCTCGTCCGCCGCCGTCTCGTATTCGCGGACCAGTCGGTGATCGGACAGGATGTCGCGCACGTGGCGACGCAGCGTGCCGGTGCCCTTCCCGTGGATAATGCGGACGCGCGTCAGCCCCTTTTCGTGGCAGGCGCGCAGGTATTCAGGGACCAGGTCGCCCACGTCCGAGGGGTCGAATACATGCAGGTCCAAGACGCCGTCGATTGGGTAGTCTTTCATGGATTGTAGGCGGATGGAAAGCGAAAAAACGACTGCCGTGGGGGGATCGCCGTTTGCACGTGCAGTGAAGAGCCTGTAACGGATGTAACGCCCCTGAATGAGGCTCGTCATCCGTACGCGCAGCAGTGAGACCTTTTATTGCGTACGTTTCGGTTGTCTTCGTTCACAAACTACCGATGTTATGACTCGATTCCGGCACACCTTCCTTCTTGCGTTTAGCTTGCTAATCACCGCGGGGCTTCTCTGGGTGGGGTGTGACTCCTCTGGGGGCCTGTCGGAGCCGGCGCAGGGCACATTCACGCTGAATCTGACCGACGACCCGGCCGACCTTGATAGCGCCGTCGTCACCATCGACCGCGTTACGCTCGTGACGGAAGACGGGGAAGAGAACGACGACGAGGAGGACGGAGACGACGATGACGACGGGGAGGACGAGGAAGAGGGCGTCGTTACGCTGACGGATCAGACCCGCACGATTGACCTCCTCCGCCTCCAGAACGGGATCGACTCGACCCTCGCGGAGGACGTGACGGTGCCGGAAGGCGAGTACACGCAGCTGCGCCTGGTGCTCAAGGACTCCACGGGTGCCAACTACGTCGTGACGAACAGCGGCGAGACGCAGGATCTCCAGGTGCCGAGTGGGGCGCAGAGCGGCATCAAGATTATTCTTCCCGGCGAGGTTGAGGTGGAGAATGACGGCGATCAGCTCGCCGTCACCCTCGACTTCGACGCGGAAGAGTCCTTTGTTGAGACCGGCAACGGGCAGCACATCTTTAAGCCGACCGTTCGGGTCAAAAACGTCTTCGTAAACGGCGAAACCGTGCAGACCGTCTCGGTGGACGGGGCCGTGTCGTCCACGGGGAGCGACGTCGTGTCGGTTGATAGCATCGACTTTGCCGTCACGCGCCGCACGGACTTTGACGACGACGATGGCGTCTCGGGCCCGGGCGACCTGCAGGCGGGGCAGATCGTCGAGGTGGAGGGGACGATCCGCAGCGACGGTACGTACGAGGCGCTCGACGTTGAGGTGGAAGACGACAGCGAGGTGGAGCGCTCGATTACGGCCCCGCTCGATGCCGTGTCGACCACCGACAGCACCCTCACGCAGCTCGGCGTTACGATTCAGGTGACCAGCAACACCGAGTTCGACGACGACGGCGGCCTTGGGGCCCTGGAGGAGGGACTGCAGGTGGAGACGGACTACTACCTCGACAATGGCCGCTTCGCAACGGAGGTGGAACGCGAAGACGACTAATTGAACGTGTCGGCCTTCTGGAAGGAGGCAGGCGCCGAATGGTTGCAGGCCGTCCGGCCCCGTGTGGGGCGGGACGGCCTTCTTTGTTGCGGGATGCTGAAGGGGCAGGGGACGACAGAAGGCGAGCGGGATGGAAAGAAAGCTACAGGCCAAAGGAGTCTAGGGCGGCGGACATGCGCTGCACCCCCTCATAGATTTCCTCCTCGGAGGTGCACCCGTATCCGAGCAGAAGGCCGCCTCGGTCGAGCGAACGATTACTATAGAAGGAGAGCGGCAGCGCGATAATACCGTGGTCGGCGAGATGGTCCGAAACGGCGCGGTCGTCGACCGCCTGCGGGAGACGGCCCACGAGGTGGAGGCCGGCGTTGCTGGAGCTAATGTCGATCACGTCTCCCAACTCGTCCTCGATTGCATTCAACAATGTATCCTGCCGGGTGGCATAGAGCGTGCGCATTTTCCGGATGTGCTGTTTGAGGTATCCCTCTGTGATAAAGTCGGTGAGGACCATTTGATTGATTCGGGGAGCACATCGGTCCATCGTGGCGCGCATTTCGACGAATGGGGTCACCAGGTCGGGCGGAACGACGAGGAAGCCGATCCGCAGGGCCGGGAAAAGGGTTTTGCTGAAGGTGCCGGCGTAGAGGACGCGGCCCGCGTTGTCGAGCCCCTGCAGAGCGGCTAGCGGCTCGCCCGAGTAGCGGAACTGTCCGTCGTAATCATCTTCCAGGATCCACACGTCGTTGCGGGTCGCCCACTCCAGAAGCGACAGTCGCCGCTCCATCGTCATGGTGATCCCAAGAGGGTACTGGTGCGACGGCGTGATCCCGACGACGGTGGGCGTCTCTCCCGTCTGGAGCGGGGAGAGGGCAATGCCCTCGTCGTTGATTGGGGCATACCGCAGGTCGGCATTGGCGGCGGCAAAGACCGCCCACATCCGCGGAAAGCCAGGGTCCTCGACGTAGGCCGTGTCGCCGGGGTCGAGCAGGACGCGAGCCGCGAGGGAAAGGGCGTGCTGGGCACCGGAGGTGACGATCACTTGTTCGGCTTCGCATCGGACCCCGCGGGAGGTGCGAAGGTGCCGGGCAATAGCTTTCCGGAGGGGGGGATACCCGGCCGAGTCCCCGTAGACCAGTTTCTCGGAGGGAAGAAAGCGCCAACGCCGAGAAGCGAGTTTTGCCCACGTATCGATGGGAAATGCGTCGAGGGCGGGAATGCCTTGTCGGAATGCGGTTTTCGGCACCGGGTCATCGAGGGCCGTGAACGACTGGTCGGAGACCCGCCGGGCGTTTTCGGAGAGGGAGAGGGTGCGGGATTCGGTGTCTGCGAGTTGGAGCGACGCGGCATTCTCAGCCGACGAAGAAAAGGCCCGCGTCATCTGTTCCGGCAGGTTGTCACACACGAACGTGCCCGCTCCGACGCGGCTCTCCAGGTATCCCTCCGACTTTAACTCCTTAAAGGCGCTGACGACCGTATTGCGGGAGACCCCGAGCTGATCGGCCAGGTCCCGAGTGGACGGGAGCCGCGTGCCCGAGGACAAGTGGCCCTCCGTGAGGGCCGTCCGGATGGAAACGTAGAGTTGGCGATACAGAGGTGACGAGGCAGCGTCATCCAAATCGACGAATGACGTGAGAAAAGAGAGGGGAGGATCGTTGCTCATGGTGAAATTGGACCCATTCCAATTATTGAATTGGGGCTTTCAAGGGTAACCCTGAGGTAATAGACTGTCCAATACGCTAAATATTCAATGGGGGAAAGAGGTCGTGAAGTGCTCCCGGACGGGCGAACGTGTCGGAGGCAATCATGGAGGCCTCTCGCCCCGCCGCCTGCCTTCGTCTTCTTGTTTGGTACTTTGGATTCAACGGGTGATACCATGATGAAACGGATACTATTGACCCTTCTCCTTTGCATTCTTTTTGCTCCGTCTGCGGTTGCCCAAACCGGATCGGTGACGGGGCAAGTGAGTGATGCCGAAACGGACGAGACCCTTCCAGGGGTGAACGTGGTCCTTGAAGAGATTGACCGTGGAGCCGCCACGAATCCGGAAGGGGCGTACACCATCAGCGACGTCCCTGTGGGGACCTACACCCTCCGGGTGAGTTTTGTGGGGTACAACACGTTTGAGACGGAGGTGACGATTGAGGCCGACGAGGTCGTCACGCAGAACATTGAGCTCGAAACGGGAGCCGTGGGGCTCGACGAGGTTGTGGTCACGGGGTATGGGACGGAGCAGACGGCCGGAGAAGTCACGGGCTCTGTCTCCAGTCTGAACGAGGAGGGAATACAGGACGTCCCGGTCCAGAATACAGAGGGACTCCTTCAGGGACGTGTGTCTGGTGTGCAGGTCTCTGCCACGAGTGGAAATCCCGGAAGCGGATTCAGCATTGACATCCGGGGGGATGGGTCGATCAATGCGGGAAGTCGCCCGCTCTACATCGTCGATGGAGTGCAGATGAGCTTCGATCAGAACATCGGCCTGACGGACCGGACCCCGTTGAATGGGATTCAGCCGTCGGACATCGAGTCGATCCAGGTACTCAAGGACGCTGCGGCCGCTGCAATTTACGGGGCGCAGGCGGCCAACGGGGTCGTCCTCATTGAAACCAAGTCGGGCCGAGAGGGAGAAACGCAGGTGTCGCTCAATTTTGAGGGCGGCGTGCGCTTTCAGTCTCAGCGCTGGGACCTGATGAATCGAGAGGAGTGGCTCGACTTTCAGATGGATGCCTTTGGGGAGGCCGGCACCCGCGACATCCTCGAGGACTTTGGCTACGATCGAGACACGGAGTTTAGCGAGCTGAAGGACTACAATTGGCAAGACTGGCTCTTTGACCCGGGGGCCCACCGGAAGGCCGGATTTAGCGCCAGTGGGGGCGACGAGAACACAAACTACTACCTATCGGGTAGCTGGTCTCAGACCGGAGGGGCACTGGTCGCGGACGCAGTGAACTACGAACAGTATAACATTCGGGCCAATCTGGGCCAGCAGTTCACCCCGAGCCTCGACGTAGACCTGAAGCTGAACCTCAGCAATCAGGAGACAAATGGGGTGTGCCAGGACGGCTTTTTTATTAACTGTCCCTTCTATCAGGCCATTGGGGAAGAGCCGCCCATTTCTTACCCGTACCTCGACGACGGGAGCTACAACCCGGACACCGAGCAGAGCCCGATTTACAATCCGGCGGTTACGCTGAACGAAGAGACGCGGACCTCGACGGTGACCCAGTTCGTCGGAAATCTGGCGCCATCGTATCAGGTGACGCCATGGTTGACGGCAGAGGCCTCGGCCGGGCTCGATTGGCAGATTGCCAAGGAGAACGACTACGGCACGCCGACCGTCGCGCCGGCCAACCGCGGAGAGTTGTATCGGGACCATAACTGGATCACGAACATGACGCTGAACGCCACGCTGAACGCCAGTCAGACGTGGGGCGTCCACGACGTGAACGGGCTGGTTGGGACCGAATACCGGCGGCGTCGAGAAGATGATGACGGCTTCGGCGTGATCGGATTCAACAACAGCCTGCTCCGGGTGGCAAACGCCGCGTCCGAAGCGGCCGGAGTGCCGGGAGGATTCAACGACGAGTTTCGGCAGCTCTCCTACTTTGCCCGAGGGAATTACTCGTACGACAGCCGGTACATCGTCACGCTGACCGGTCGGTACGACGGTTCCTCTCGATTTGGTAACCTCCGCCGGTGGGGCTTTTTCCCGTCCGTCTCGTTCGGATGGAGGGTCTCGGAGGAAGAGTTCTTTAACGCCGACTTCGTCGACAACCTGAAGGTGCGCGCTAGCTACGGGGAAACTGGAAACTCCCAGATTGGCGATTACGCGGCCCGGGGATTGTATAGCCTCGCGGACTCTTACGACGGCCAGCCAAGCATTCGCCCCGATCAGTTGGCCAATCAGCGGCTGACGTGGGAAGAGAAGCGCTCCTTCAACTTCGGGGTGGACTATTCGCTTTGGAGTAGTCGCGTGAGCGGGAGCCTGAACCTCTACCGCGAAAATAGCGACAACCTGCTCTTGGACCGGCCGCTTCCTGCGAGCAGCGGATACGGAGAGATTACGGAGAACATTGGTCGCGTCCAGAACCAGGGCATTGAGTTTGATGTCCAGACCGTAAACGTTCAGACCGAGGACTTCCGCTGGTCGACGAACTTTAACGTGTCGATCCGGCAGAACGAAGTGAAGGAGCTCACGCCGGGGACCGAAGAGTTGGAGTCTGGCTTTACGCCTGTTGCCGTGGGCCGTTCGCTGCAGGCCTTCAAGCTTCCCATCTGGGCCGGCGTGAACCCCGCCGACGGGCGGCCGCTGTACTACGATTCCAACAATAACCTCACCTACAATCCGGACGCTGCCGACGAGCAGTTCTTCGACGGGGCCGAGGAAGATGTTGTGGGCGGATTCGGGACCCGAGTCAGCTACAAGGGCCTCTCGCTGAACGCCTTCTTCGACTACAGCTACGGCAAGCACGTGTACCAGAACGCGCTGTCGAGCTACACGGCGGCCTTCGGGGAGAATGTGTGGGGCGAGCTCCGGAACCGCTGGAAAGAGCCGGGCGACGTTGCTCCGTACCCTCGCTCTACGCCCTTCGGCAACTTTGATACGGCCCAGTCTCCCGGCGGACTTTCGAACTACTGGCTCTTCCGGGTCAATTACCTCCGGCTGAAGAACATTACCCTCAGCTATAATCTGCCGTCGAACCTGGCCGATCAGGTCGGACTCCGGGGCGCCCGCATTTACGTGACGGGGCTGAACCTGGTCGACTGGCAGAGCACGCCGGGCATTGAGCCGGAAGCCTCCGGCACGCTTGAAACGGGAGATTACCCCACGGAGCAGCAGTTCAACGTCGGAGTCGAGTTGGACCTGTAAAAGAGCCGGCGTCTTTGCCGAGATGTTCGGGGGAGGGCAACCTCCCCCTCAGACGGGAAGGGCCGGACGAGCCCCGGGCCACTCCCCCACGACAGATGTTCATTGAGCACACGTTTAATAGATATGCGATCCTTCGTTACCACCGTCTTCGCCGCTGCACTGCTCCTCTTGACGGGGTGCGACAGTGTGGTTGAGCGCACCGAGCCCAGTCAGTCCATCTCGCAGGAAGTTGCCCTGTCCAATCCCGACGCCATTCAGGGAGTCCGGGCGAGCATGTATGATCGGATGCACACGGAGGAAATGAGTACGGACTGGTTGCTGGGGCCCTCTTCCCTTGCGGACAACATGTATTTCCGCGGAAATCAGGGGCGGCACCAGGATCTCAATCTAAATGAGAGACGGGCAGGAATTGGGACATTTGCTTACGACGATCTGTATAACCTAATCAACGACGCCAACCTTTTGATCAGTGGCCTTGAGGAGGGGGCCCTGCCGGAGGCCGAAGCAAATAAACTGGAAGCTGAGGGTCGCTTTATGCGGGCCCTGGCCATGCATCATGGGGTTCGGATCTTTGGATACGATCCGAACGGGCAAGGCGGCGTCGTCCCGCCCAACTCGGGACCGGGGCAGGGATTTAACCTGGGCATCGAGATTCGGACCGAGCCGACCCTGGACGTGAACGACGCGACGAGTACGCCCCGGAGCCCGGTGCCAGAAGTCTACGACCAGATCACCTCGGACCTGGAAGAGTCGATCGGTATCTTCCAAAACCTTCCGGGAGACGTGAAGGAGGGCTCGGAGTACTATCCATCGGAGGCCGCTGCGCAGGCCCTCATGGCTCGGGTGCGCCTGTATCAGCGCGACTGGGAGGCGGCGGATTCGCGAGCGCAAAATGCAATTGATCTGGCAAGCTCCACGTTCGGTTCTGAACTGGCGGCCCCGGACTCGGCAAGTGCTATGTCCATCTTCGACGAACGGAATGGGAATCCGGAAGCCATTTTCACCATTGCGACGGATCCCAACGCCGGAGAGTCCCCGGGCGTGAATGAGGCGATCTCGGTGTACACGACGATTCAGTACCTCGCCCAGCTTCCGACTCAGGACCTGATCGACCTGTATGAGCCGGGCGATGCGCGCCTCGAGGCCTGGTACGATCCGTGCTTCAACGAGATCTTTGAGTCGAAGCCGACGGGGTGCGACGGGGTCAACGACGAGGGCTACGAACTCACCAAGTACTCGTCGGAGCGCGCGGTGTCGCAGTACGCGGACAATCATCCCCACCTCCGCATCGCTGAGATGTATCTGATTCAGGCCGAGGCGCGCCTGAAGCAGCAGGGAGTGGGCGAAGGGATTTCCCGCCTGAACGACCTGCGAGAGCAGCGTGGCGCGAGCGAGTTGGATCCGACCAACTACAACCAGGACTCTGCCATGGACGAAATTCTCGATGAGCGCCGTCGTGAATTGGTGGCTGAGGGGCATCGCTTCTTTGACCTCAAGCGGCTGGGGCGTGACATCCAGAAAGTGCAGGGCCGAGAGGACATTCCGTTCCGGGACGAACGGGTGTTGGATGATGTCCCGGAGGATGAGCTCCTCGTGAACGATTCCCTGCAGCAAAACCCTGGCTACTAAGAGCAGCCGGAGACGCCCCCGTTCAGCGGACGTACCTTCCAAACCTGATCAGGAACCCATGCAGTCAATGATGAGACCGCTATCCTTTTTGCTCGGCGCCGTTCTTTTGGCAATGCTCGTTGGAGCGTGCGACATGTTTGAACCGCGGGATCGCACGTTTGACGATGATCCGAAGATCGAATTCTTCCCCCTGAGCGACGGGGTCGATGAGGCTGATCTGGATGACTCGTTCGGGGCGACCGACGATACGACCATCACCACAAACATTCAGCTCATCGGGCCCCAGCGAGATTCGGATCTGTCCATCAATTTTGTGGTGGACGATTCGTCAACAGCCGAAGAAGGAGTGCACTACACCCTTCCTTCCACCTCGGCCACGATCGACGCCAACTCCAGCACGGCGGAGGTGGATGTGACCGTGCTGAACAATTCCCAGGATGACGGAGGCACCAACTACGAGTTGTTTCTGACGCTCCAGGACAGCGATGGCGTCGAAGCCGCGGAGAACCTGAAGACCTATACCCTGACGATTGTCGGAAACGACGAGGGAGGGAACTGACCCTGTAGACGTGTGCATCCTTCGTCCTCATCCAATAGAGAAGTTGAAAGTATGACTACGTTGACACGCAGCCTGGTTGCTACCTTCGTTTTTCTCCTCGGCTCCGCCCTTCTGATGGCGCCCCCGTCCGCGACGGCACAGAATCAGCCGGGGGAGCTCTCCCTCGGGATACAGGGAGGACTTACGCAGTCTCAGCTTACGGGATCTGGGGTATCAGCCTCCTCGCAGCAGGGGTATAGCGGAGGGGTAAGCTTTCAGTATCACGTCAATGAGACGCTTTCCGTAGAGCTCGGGGCAGTGTACACGGAACGGGGAGCCGACGGGGTCACGACCAGCGGGGCGCCCAACACGTCGAGCCCCGCCTTCGACTACGACGACGATCGTCTCTCGATTAATTACTACGACTTCCCGCTGCTCGTGAAGGTTACGGCGCCCCTTGAGGCCGTCAAACTGCGAGCCATGGCCGGGCCTGCCCTCAGCTTTGTGCGATCCGCGGAGGAGAATGGCCGGAGTACGCAAAGAAATATTGAATCCACGCCGCCCGTGGAGCGGCGATTCCTGCTGTATGACTTCTCCGGAGTGGTCGGGGGCGAACTCGCGGTTCCGTTCCCCGGCGTCGTCAACGGAGAGGTTGCGTTGGATGGACGCTACACCTTCGGGCTCGACAACATCGACCAGACGCAAGGATTTGAACTCAAGAACCGGACGTTGAGCGGGTCGCTCATTTTCCGCTTCGCGATTTAAGTCCCCCGACCGGGGCCTCGCGACTGAGACAAAGCCCACCTGCTTAGTGCATCACGCTTGCGCAGGTGCAAACGTCCCCCCGATGATTCGGCAAGATGCCTGAGCTGCCGGCGAGATGGACGGGGGGCGGAAGATGGTAGAATCCATCGAGGACATTGGAGACACGTGACCTTCTCTGCATCGAATCTGGGACAATCCCTCCCTGTCCCTAATGGCCGCTCGTGTAGCGATTGTGCTGGTGCTTGCCCTGATGCTCGGGGCGGCGGACGGGCAGGCGCAGCGGATCGGCGCCGGTGGGGAGGCACCTACGTCGCCCCCATATGCGGAAGCCATCGAAAAGAGCCGTGCCCTACTCGATCGTTTGCGGGAAGGGGAGTCGGTGCCGGGGCTAACGGCGGGCGTCTTGATTGAAGGACAGGTCGTTTGGGCCGAAGGCTTTGGGTATGCCAACCTGGAGACCCGGACCCCGGTGACCCCCCTCACCAAGATGCGCATCGGCAGCGTCTCGAAGCCCCTCACGTCGGTTGCGCTCGGTCGTCTGGTGGAGGAGGGACGGCTCGATCTTGATGCGCCGGTTCAGGAGTACGTCCCGTCCTTTCCCGAGAAACGTTACGAAATCACCCCCCGCGAGGTGGCCGGGCACGTTGCCGGCATCCGCCACTACGAAGGCGACGAGTTTTACAGCCGGACCCACTACGACAGCGTAGAGGAGGGCCTGGACATCTTTGAGAGCGATTCGCTCCTGTTCGAGCCGGGCACCGAGTACGACTACTCGAGCTACGGCTGGAATCTGGTGAGCGCCGTGATTGAGGGCGCGGCCGAGACCCCCTTTCTAAAATACATGCGCCGGGAGGTCATCGAGCCGATGCATCTCCGGCACACGGTTGCGGGCCACACCGATAGCCTTATTTCGTATCGGACGCAGTTTTACACTCGCACTGATGAGGGGCAGGTGCTGAATGCGCCCTACGTGGACAACAGCTACAAATGGGCCGGCGGGGGCTACCTCTCGACGGCGACCGACCTGGTGCGCTTTGGGGACGCTATGATCCAAGAATCTGTGCTGAGCTCGGAGACAACGGAGCTGCTCTTTACCCCGCTGGAAACCACCGACGGGGAATCCTCCGAGTATGGCCTCGGATGGCGGATTGGGACCGATGATCACGGACGCCGCACGGTTGGGCACACCGGCGGATCGGTGGGTGGAACGACGCGCTTTGTGATCTATCCGGAGGAGCACGTGGTTGTGGCGCTGATCAGCAACCTTGGCGGCGTGGAGTTCGAGGCCGCGGAGGAGCGCATCGCCCATTTCTTTCTACAAGAGAAGGAGTAGACGGAGAGGGGCGAATGGGCACGAGCGGGCTGGGACCTGCGCGCCGAGGCTGGCGTGGCGCGTCTGTGTTCGGCTGGAGACGGTTGACGGCCCGCCCGCCCAGTCGCATATTTGGGGCGGATTGGCTCTGTGAATAATCGGTACCCGCTCATGCCCGACGCTTCCGATGCTGCGCCCTCCTCGCCTGAGGTTGAAGAGGCCCCGCCTCCCGGGCCCGACGACTCGCCGTCTGAGGCGGAGGGGCCGGCGCCCTGGTGGCGCCGATGGGGGGTCGCCGCGCTCGTGCTCGGGGGCCTCGGCGCGGCCGTCTACTTTGCGGGCGACATTCCCCAGACCGAGGCCGGCCACTACGGGTTCTGGTCGGTGCTCCCGCCCCTGATCGCCATCGTCCTGGCGTTCTGGCTGCGCGAGGTGGTGAGCGCCCTCTTCATCGGGATCGCCGCGGGGGGGCTGATCGCCGGCGACGTGAACATCATCGATGCCTTTCTCCTCCCGGCCATCGGCACGGAGGACTTTGCGCTGATCCTGCTCGTCTACCTGTGGGCCCTGGGCGGGCTCATCGGCCTCTGGACGCGCACGGGGGGCGCGCTTCGCTTTGCCAAGTGGGCCGGCGACAAGATGGTGCGCGGGCCGCGGAGCGCCAAGCTCTTCACGTGGATCATGGGGCTTGTCTTTCACCAGGGCGGCACCATCTCTACCGTCCTCACCGGAGCCACCACGCGCCCCATTGGCGACCAGCACAACGTCTCGCACGAGGAGCTCTCCTACGTCGTCGACTCCACCGCCTCCCCTGCGGCCACCCTCATCCCGTTCAACGTGTGGCCGATCTACGTGGGCGGACTCGTGGCGGGCACGATCCCGCTCTTCGAGACGTCGCAGGACGGCATCCAGTTTTTCTTCTCGGCCCTGCCGTTCAACTTCTACGCCATCTTTGCGGTGGCCTCCACCCTGCTGTTTGCGCTGGAGTGGTGGCCCCGCCTGCCCAGCCGGCAGATGCGCGACGCCATGGAGCGGGCCCGGTCTACCGGCAAGCTCGACCGCGACGGCGCCACGCCGCTCACCTCGCGCGAGCTCACGGAGATGGATGTGCCGGACGACTACGCGCCCGGTCTCATTGATTTCATCATGCCCATCGGCACGCTGCTGGGGGTCGCCATCATTCCGTACGTGGTCACCTACTTTTTTCTGGGATGGACGGGCGGGCAGAGCCCCGATCCCATGCTCCTGATCGCCGAGGCCTTCGTGCTGGCTGTGCTGGTGGGGATGGGGCTTGCCCTGTTTAAGGGCATGGACTTCAATGAGGTGATCGACGGCTTTGTCGACGGCTGCAAAGGCGTCACCATCGGCGCCATCATTCTGGCCCTGGCGGTCACGCTCAAGGAGGTGGCCGATGCCGTGGGCACCGCCGACTACGTGGTGGCCACGATGGGCGACGTGCTCACGCCCGTCATTCTGCCGGGCCTCTTGGTGGTGCTCTGCCTCATCATTGCGTTCTCCACCGGCACCTCGTGGGGCACCTACGCGGTCGTCTTTCCGGTGGCGATGCCGCTGGCGTGGAATATTCTACCGGAGCCGTTCTTCATCACGCTCTGCTTCAGTGCCGTGATTGGGGGTGCGGTGTTTGGCGATCAGTGCTCGCCGATCTCGGACACCACCGTCCTCTCGTCGCTGGCGACGGGGTCCGATCTCATGGACCACGTGTACACGCAACTCCCCCTGGCGTCCGTGGCGGGGGGGCTCGCCATCGTGGCCTACACAATCCTGGCGTTCTTTGCCCTCTAAGTGCAATCAATCGTCAGTTTGTGGATTGCCATGGGTCTTCGGATCCTCCGACCTCTTCGTTCTTCGAGAGCGGGGGCGGAAACAGGCCGTTTACGCGGGATCTGTGGAGATTTCTCCACTCCGGGCGCCTGTTCGGCGCTCTCCGGTCGAAATGACGGCATG
>NCRB01000036.1 GCA_002894665.1 Salinivenus iranica | reverse complement strand
AGCGGAGCGACCGAGTGCTCTCCGGGGTGCGCTCGAAGCGACCTGCCTCAGGGATTTTGAGTTCGCTCATACCTGTAAAAACAAAGTTGACGGTGTACTAAGGATCGCACCAAAAAGATGTTCGGCAAGGAGCGAATGAGATACGGGAATTTTTCGGGCCCGAATGTGGGGGAATTCCCTACTCTCTCCCGTCCGCCCGACCAGGGGGCGTGATGTGGGCGCTGGCCATTTGAGCTTCGTGCAACTGCCAACCGGAGACGGTTTGGGGCCCCATTCTAGCTTACTTTCGCCAAGGTTGGATGAAAGATCAAAAAACGGGTCAGACACCCCGCTTGCAAATAAACATCTTCCCCTGGGTTAGGTTGTCTGCTTTGATCAATGCTGCGGACCGGACAACGGCTCCACCCCGGTGCGCCCCCCCGTGGACGACATCAACGACATTCATACGTCGAATAGAATTTTAGGTCTATGGCGGTCATCGAGGCAGATGGAGTTTGGAAAATTTTCGGCGGCGACCCCGAACGAGCCCGTCGGCTGGCGGTCGAGGAGGGCCTGTCGAAGGCCGAGGTCAAAGAGGAGACCGGCTCGGTCATCGCAGTGAACGATGCCTCCTTCGAGGTGAAGGAGCAAGAAATCTTCGTGGTGATGGGCCTGTCGGGCAGCGGCAAGTCGACCCTGCTGCGTTGCATCAACCGGCTCATTGAGCCAAC
This sequence comes from Salinivenus iranica, assembly GCA_002894665.1. Lineage (GTDB taxonomy): Bacteria > Bacteroidota > Rhodothermia > Rhodothermales > Salinibacteraceae > Salinibacter > Salinibacter iranicus. The sequence goes on along the minus strand of NCRB01000036.1, from coordinate 30,112 downwards.
CTTCGGGACCGTCCGCGTGCACGACGAGGAGGTGACGGCCTTCGACGATGATCGCCTCCGTCAGCTGCGCCGGACCAAGATGTCGATGGTCTTCCAGAACTTCGGGCTCTTCCCCCACCGGAGCGTCATCGGCAACGTGGAGTACGGCCTGGAGGTGGCAGGCATCGAAAAGGCGGAGCGGCGCGAGAAGGCCCGCCGCTCGCTCGAGCTCGTGGGGCTCGACGGCTATGAAGAGAGTCAGACCAGCGAGCTGAGCGGCGGGATGCAGCAGCGCGTCGGGCTGGCGCGGGCCCTCGTCAACGACCCGGAAATCCTGCTGATGGACGAGGCCTTCAGCGCCCTCGACCCCCTCATCCGGGCCGACATGCAGAACGAGCTGTTGGAGCTGCAGGAACAGTGGGACCCGGCCTGTACGATCCTGTTCATCACCCACGACCTCGACGAGGCCCTAAAGATGGGCGACCGGATCGCCATCATGAAAGAGGGAAAGATCGCCCAGGTGGGCACGCCCACCGAGATTCTCACCAGGCCCGCCGACGAGTACGTCCGTTCATTCGTCGAGAACGTGGACCGCACGAAGATCGTCCCCGCCCGCACCGTCATGCGCGACCTTCGCGACGATGAGACGGTGGCCGCCGACGGCCCGTCGGTGTCGCCCCACACGCCCATCGCCGAGTTGCTGCCCATCCTGCTCGACACCGACGGCCTCCTGGCCGTGCGCGGCTCGAAGGGCACCCTCCAGGGCGTTGTGAGCCAGGACGCCGTGATGGAGGAGGTTGTAGAGAACGCCGATGGGACCCGGCGCCGGGACGCCCGCGCCGGCCGAACCGACGAAGACCCCGAAGCGGCGGTGGCCTAGCAGGTGCCGGCACGTCTCCCCCCTTACGCTCATCGTTTCGAACGACGACGCCTGAGTGCCTATGCGACTGGACCTTGGCGATGCTTTCGCGGCCCTCATCGAATGGCTCCAGAACAACTTCGAGCCGGTGTTCGATGCGATCACCGTCACCATCGGAGCGACGATCACCGGCCTTGAGGAGGCCCTTCTGTTCTTGCCCAGCTGGGTGATGATTGGCCTCTTTACCGTGCTGGCGTGGTGGGTGGCCTCCCGGGGCGTGGCCACCTTTTCGCTTATCGGGCTCACCCTGCTTGAGGACGTCGAATTTGCCCTTTTTGGGCTAGAGATCGCCTTCGGCATGGGGCTGTGGGACTTCACCATGCAGACCCTGGCCCTCGTCGCCACGGCGACCCTGCTCTCTCTGCTGATCGGGATTCCCGTGGGCATCTGGGCCGCCAAGAACGACGTGGTGGACGCAATCGTGCGCCCCATCCTCGACTTCATGCAGACGATGCCGGCCTTCGTGTACCTCATTCCCGCCGTCGTGCTCTTCGGGCTGGGCCAGGTGCCGGGCGTCATCGCCACCTTCATCTTTGCCACGCCCCCCTGCGTGCGACTGACCAACCTCGGCATCCGGCAGGTGTCGGAGGAAGCCATTGAGGCGGCGAAGTCCTTCGGGTCCACCCCGAGCCAAATGCTCTTTAAGGTCGAGCTGCCGATGGCGCTGCCCACCATCCTGGCGGGCGTGAACCAGACGGTGCTTCTCGCCCTGTCGATGGTCGTGATTGCCGCGCTCATCGGGGCCGGCGGACTGGGCGATCCGGTCGTCGAGGGAATTCAGCAGCTGCGGATCGGCGTCGGCTTTGAGGGCGGCCTCGCCATCGTCATCCTGGCCATCTTCCTCGACCGCATCACACAGGCGGCAGGAGAGAAGGCCGGCTCGTCGACGTCGCAGGCAACCGCCTAAACCGGACGCCTTTAGAGGATCGGTCCGCCTGCGGTCTGCCTCACGCCTTCGCCCCTCAGAGGGACTGATCCTTGTCGCCCCCCTCCCTCGCTCCCCCTTGCCCTCTTTCCGTAGCCTCTCTTCCACCGACTTTCCGAATCATATGGAACGAATGACGAACGCTCTCTCGACTGCCGTTGCGGTCTGTACCCTCGCCGTTCTCGGTACCGGCCTCCTTGCCGGCTGTGGCGGCTCCGGCGACCAGGGCACGTCCCGTCAGATGGATATGGTCACCGTCAACTGGATCGAAGGCCTTGCCATGACCTACATGCAGGAGCAGATCCTGGAGAACCGCTACGACATGGAGGTCGACGTCCGAGAGGTGCAGGGCGGCGGCATTGCCTTCTCCTCGGTGGCCTCCGGCGACCGCGACTTCTTCAACGAAGCCTGGCTCCCTACCACCCACGAGGGCCCGTGGGGCGAGCAGAAAGACCAGCTCCAGAAGCTGGGCTACACCTACCGCGGCACCACCGCCGGCCTCGCCGTGCCCGCCTACATGGACATCGAGCACGTTTCGGAGCTCGGCACCTTTCGTGAGGCGCTTGACGGCGAAATCAACGGCATCGAGTCCGGCGCCAACGTGAACGATCAGGCCCGCCAGATCCTTAAAAACAACGACGTCGAGGGCTTTTCGGTGGTGGCCTCCAGCGGCCCGGCGACCTGGCAGGCCCTCCAGACCGCCATCAACAATGAAGAGCCGATCGTCGTCACCGGCTGGCAGCCGCACTGGAAGTGGAGCGAGTTCGACCTCAAGTACCTCGAAGGGGCCCAGACCGGCCAGACCGACGTGTTCGGCGCGCCGGAGGATGTGTTCACCATTGTCGGCAACGACTTCATCGAGCGATACCCTCGGGAGGTCGTGTGCTTCCTGCAGGAGTTTGAAGCCAACGACGAGCAGGTCGGCAGCCTTATGTTCGCCTTTAAGGACCGGGGCGACATGAGCCAGGAGGAGGCCATGCAGCAGTGGATCGACAACAATCCGGATCACGTGGACCAGTGGATCAGCCAGGCCGAGGAGTGCGCTGCCTCCGACGCCCCCCTTGAATACCTGCCGGACGACGCTACGCACTCGGCGTCCTCCGATGCGTAGCAACCATGCGGGGCCGGAGCGCCATCAGGCGCGCCCCCCGCCCCTCGCACTGCCTTCTCGACTGCATTCCTACACTCAACCTTCCACGCTTTATGATTACCCACTCCTCATCGCATCGCTCGTTTGTCGCCGGCCTCGCAGCCCTCGCCCTTCTGGTCGTGGGCCTCGCGGGCTGCGGGGGCTCCAGCGACCAGGGCACATCCCGTCAGATGGACATGGTCACCGTCAACTGGATCGAAGGCCTCGCCATGACCTACATGCAGGAGCAAATCCTGGAAAACCGCTACGACATGGAGGTCGACGTCCGAGAGGTGCAGGGCGGCGGGCTCGCCTTCTCCTCGGTGGCCTCCGGCGACCGTGACTTCTTCAACGAAGCCTGGCTTCCCACGACCCACGAGCAACCGTGGGAGGAAAACAAGGACCAGTCAAACAAGCTCGGCTACACCTACCGTGGCACCTCCGTTGGCGTGGCCGTGCCCACGTACGTGGAGGCCGACACCTTCCCCGACCTCATGGACTACCGGGACGAACTCGACGGCACACTTAACGGCATCGAGTCCGGGGCCGCGATCAACGGCCAGATGCAGCAGACGCTGGAGCTCTACGATATGGACGACGCGTTCTCCGTCTCGTCCGCCAGCGGCCCGGCCAACTGGCAGGCCCTCGAAGGCGCCATTGAGAATGAGGAGCCGATTGCCGTGGCGGCCTGGAAGCCGCACTGGAAGTGGAATCAGTTCGACATCAAGTACGTCTCCGGGGCCACCACCGGGGACAACGTCGACATCTGGGGCCAGCCCGAGGACATCTTCACCATCGTGGGCGACGACTTCATCGAGAAGTTTCCCCGCGAGGTCGTCTGCTTCCTCCAGGAGTTCGAGGCCAACGACGAGCAGGTGGGAACGCTCATGACCGCCTTTAACGACCGGGGCGACCTGAGTAAGGAAGAAGCGGCCGCCCAGTGGATTGAAAACAACCAGGACGACGTGGAGCAGTGGATGAACCAGGCCGAGGAATGCGCCAACTCGGGAGAGGAGCTTGAGTACCTCCCGGATGACGCCACGTACTCGTCCGACCAGGCCAACTAACCGGCGCCCCCGGACAGATCGGGAACGCTTGACGCTCTGAACCACCCCCGATTGCCCAACTGCAATCGGGGGTGTTTTATGAGCGCCTGTGACTGTTTTGTGTACTGCGCATACGTCGTTGGCCTTCAACGACATTGTTGCGATCTCTTCCTCTGATCTACACGCCCAGACGGATCACCTTCCGTCTAGTCTGTAGCACTACGCCATCCCTTGTACACTCTTTCCCACAACCCCTTTTGCCCATATGAATCGGTACTGTACCGCATTCTTTGCCCTCCTTCTCACTGCCGGCCTGGTTCTCCCCGGCCCGGCCCTGGCCGACGATGAGCCAGCCGACGATAGCACCGACACGGTTACCCTCGAGGACCGCAACGACACCGGCCTCGACGCCACGTCGGCCCAGCAGGACGAGCCGACGCTCGACGTGAGCATCAACGGCTCGCTCCGCTTCAACGCCCTCTTCCGCTCATACGGAGGAGAGCAGGCGGACAAGACGCTAGGTGACGGCGGCTTTACGTTCGACACCTTCCGCATCGGAGCCAGCGGCTCATACGGCGGCCTCATCTTCGATGCGGAGCTCGCCGTGTATCCGGAGTCCTTCGGGGGGACGTTCCTGCACCACGGATGGGCCGGCTACAAATTTAGCGACAGCCGGCAGATCCAAGTTGGCGTGAGCCAGGTGCCCTTCGGCATTCAGCCCTACGCCTCCAGCAGCTGGTTCTTCAACAGCACCTACTACGTGGGCCTGGAAGACGACTACGATGCCGGCATCAAGGCCATGTTCACGCCCGGCAACTGGGACATCCAGGGCGCCTACTACATGAATGCCGAGCAGACGGACTTCTTTGCTGGTAGTAACTTTGGGCGGTACTCGTATGATGTCGTACCCGTGAATTCCTTTCCAGCCTTTGGCGACGCGGGAGATGCCAATGACGTGAACGGCATCGGGGGATACGAAGTCGTGCCGGGGGTAGACGGCGGAGGCAACGACATCCGCAGCCCCGTTGCGGAGTCAAACCAGTTCAATATCAAGCTGGCCTACTCCTTCGACCACGGCGACCTCGGCTTCACGAAGGTCGGGGTGTCCGGCCAGCGCGGCCAGCTCGAGAACCTGAATACGGGAGATACGGACTGGCACGCCGCCTACGCCGCTCACCTGCAGGGCCGCTACGGTGGCCTCGGGCTCAAGTTGGAGTTCGCCCAGCAGGAGCTGAACCCGCCGCTGACTGATCAGGAGCGTGACGACTTCCAGACGGCTCAGCAAACGGAAAATCAAGACGGAGATAATGTTAGCGGAGTGAATTACGCCGCGGATGACTTCGTGGTGATGGGCGCGTACAACTTCCCGCAGCGGGTGGCCGCTGAGCACACCGTCTACTCGTCCAGCCTGTCGTACCGCATCCCGGTGAACGCCGGTCCGGTATCGCAGATCAAGCCGTACTACGACTTCAGCCTGGTGACGAACAAGAACGTCGATGCGTGGAACGACAACGCAACCCACGACATCGGCTTCCTTACGACGGCCGGTCCGCTGTTCATCTACACGGACCTGAATATCAGCAAGGGCCACCCGTTCAACCACCCGGGCGCCAACTTCGCGAGCGTGATGGCGGAGAACAACGACAACGAGTGGCGCACGGCCTTTAACGTGAACATCGGAATCTACTTCTAACAAGGACGTGCCGGGGCGGGACGCCTCCGCCTACGACAACTCCACACGGGAGCAGGGGCCAGATGGCCTCTGCTCCCGTTTTTTTGTTTGCCCCCTCCGTCCCGTGGAAAGAGACCGGTTCTAAATTCGGTGTCCGGTTAAACACACCTTTGCCGGTACAGGTAGCAGGGAGGACATCGTGCCTTCTACCCTCCCGGCCTATGCTTTCTCCTCTCCTCACCGTCTTTGTCGCCGCCACCATCACCGCCCTGGCCACCGGCCTGGGGGCCCTCCCCTTTTTGTTCGTCTCGAACATCTCGCGCCGCAACCTGGGCCTCGCCAACGGCGCCGCGGCGGGCCTCATGACGGCGGCCAGCCTGATGCTGCTGTATGAGGGCGGCCTTGAAAGCATCGGACGGACGGCCGTGGGCGCCGCCGTCGGCGTGGCCGGCATTGCCCTCAGTCGACACCTGCTCGGCGGACAGTCCGAATTCACGGTCGGGAAGCTGCGGGGGGCCGACGCCCTGCAGGCCCTGATGGTGGTGGGCATTATGACGGCGCACTCCTTCAGTGAAGGGGTCGGCGTGGGCGTCTCCTACGGCGGCGGAGACGCCCTGGGCACCTTCATTACCACCGCCATCGCGATTCACAACATCCCCGAAGGCCTCGCCATTAGCCTGGTGCTGGTGCCCCGCGGCGTGTCGGTGTGGGCGGCCGGCGGGTGGAGCATCGTGTCGAGCCTGCCGCAGCCGCTAATGGCTGTGCCGGCCTTCCTGTTCGTGCAGGTCTTTCGCCCCTTCCTCCCCGTTGGCCTCGGCTTTGCGGCCGGGGCCATGCTGTGGATGGTCGCCGTGGAGCTAATTCCGGATGCCCTGGAGGACAGCCCCGCCCGCCCCGTGGCCGTCGTCGCTGGACTCGCTGCGGTCGCGATGCTTATCTTCCAGATCCTTCTCAAGGGATAGTCCTGCTCTCTTCCTCTCCCCCCCGTCCCCAATGGCGCTCCGACTCGTCGAGATTTACCGGCCCGACGACGGGCAGGCCCTCACCTTCCCCGACAACACGTACGACCTGCTGGGCCACTGGACGCACGCCCTCGACGACAACCAGCGGGTCGATCGCGTGCTGGTCGACGTGGACGAGACGGAGGCCCTCATCGACTGGGTCGACCAGGTCGTCGCCACGGACTACCGCGTCACCCTGCAGTCGGTGGAGGCCACCCTTCCTCGCCCCGAATCGGACGAAGACGACGAGGCGTCGTCGGACGAGGAGGAAGAGGAGCCCGCCTCCTCCAGCAGCGGACGCGTGGGGCGGGAGGAGCTCTACGAGTACGCCCGCACCGCCACAGACGTCGATTCGATCTACTACGCCCTCGTCCTGCTCTCGACGGTCGTGGCCGCAGGGGGCATGCTCCGCGATCAGGTGGCCGTCGTCATCGGGGCAATGGTGATTGCGCCCCTCATCGGCCCCAACATCGCCCTGGCCCTCGGCACCACCCTTGGCGACGCGGACCTGCTGGGGCGCTCGGTGCAGGCAACCATCGCGGGGGTGGGACTCGCCTTCGTTGCCGCACTGGCCATGGGCGTGGTGCTCCCCGTCTCGCCCGAGACCGGCGAGCTGGCGGCCCGCACCGTCATCGGCATCGCCGACGTGGCGCTGGCGAGCGCCGCCGGCGCAGCGGGCGCCCTGTCCGTTACGCGCGATGGCGCCACGGCCCTCGTGGGCGTCATGGTCGCCGTGGCCCTTCTGCCCCCCATCGTCGCCGTCGGGCTGCTCCTGGGGGCGGGCTACGCCGGGGCCGCCGGGGCCGCCGGCCTGCTAACCATCACCAACGTCGCGGCCGTCAACCTGGCGGCCGTATGCACCTTTCTCGCGCAGGGCGTGCGGCCCCGGGACTGGCGCGACGTAGAAAAGGCCCGCACCTCCATCCGCGCCGCCCTGGCCCTGTGGATCGCACTCCTCGGGGTGTTGATTGCCGCCCTCTGGTGGGCGAGTTAGGCCCGTCTCGCCTGTGCACTACGGGGCCTCGGCCACGCGGGGCGACGCGGGCCCGGATCGCGCCTCCGGCGACTCCGGCCCCGCGCTCTCCGACGGGCCCGCCTGCGAGTGCGGCTCGGGAAGGCCCCAATGCACGAGCGCCGCCATGGCGACCGTGGCCACCCCGCCCGCAATGGCGTTGCTCGTAAACCCGTAGGGGGCGTACGTCGCACTGGCCACGAAGCTGCCAATTCCAAAGCCGGCCTGCCCAATGCTAATGGCGAGCCCCATCAGCAGGCCGCGCCGCCGGGCCGGCACGAGGGCCGTGAGGAGCGACTGCAAGGGGCTGATCCGCACGCCGACCGTCACCATGGCCAGGAAAAACAGCACGGCCGCCTCGGTAAAGCCCGTGATGACAAACGGGGCGATGAAGATGCACAGGCTCAGGGCCAGGCACGCCCCCACCACCAGCGGTTTTCGTCCCATGCGGTCGGAGATGGTGCCGGCCAGCGGGGACGCCAACACGTTGGCCGTCCCGCCGATGGCAAAAAGCAAGGCCACCTCGTAGCCCGAGATCCCAATGTCGGTTTCGAGCCACGTGGGCAGAAACGCCGTAAAGAGCCCGAGTCCCCCAAACATGAGAAAGTAGGCCCCCACCGCCCCCATCACCGCCGACCCCGCCATCACGCGACGGTACTTCCGAACGACCCGGCGGGGCGTGAGGGGCTCATCGTCGAGGTGGGCGTTGGCCCGCGGGACGTACCGCCAGATCAGAACGGCCGCCCCGCCCATCGTGACGGCAAACATGAGGAAGGGCCACCGGTAGCCGAAGCTCGTCGCCAGCACCTTTCCAATCGGAATGCCGGCCACCTGTCCGAAGGCCGTCCCGCTCATCACCCAGCCGTTCGCCCACCCGCGCTTGTCGTAGGGAAAGTAGTCCCCCACGTACGCCACCGAGCCGCCGCTCAGCATCCCCCCGGCCACGCCCGCCAGCAGACGCATGCCCAGCAGCAGTACGTAGTTGGCCGCCACGGTGTGCAGGGCCAGCGTGACGGCCATGAGCCCCGTGCCGTACAGCAAGATTTTCTGGCGCCCGATGCGGTCGGAGGCCGGGCCCGTGAGGAGCGCCGAGACGCCCAGCGACAGCGCGTACGACGTCAGCAGCATGCCGCGCCAGAACGCATTTACGCCCAGCGTCTCGCCAATCTCCGGCAGAATCGGCACCATGATGATCAGCTGGCTGCTGGCCGAGAACATCATCAGCCAAAGCGCCGCCAGGATCAGGTAGGAATTTGCCGATTTCGAGTCGGGCACGTGCTACAGCCGATGATGAAAAAGGGAGTGGACGCCCGGTGTACGCTGCCAAACAGCGTTGCTTCCGACAAGCGGTCAAAGTTGGCCAGCAGGTCGACGACATGCAGATTCCTGGCCCAAATATTCGGCGAAAACCCCCTCCCCGTTGGGACGCCCCGCACGCCAGACAGCGGACCCGAGGGACCTGGGAGTATCCACGGGCGGACGCGGCCTCTCGGACCTTTACCCAAGCATAACGGGTCGGTAATGGCGGCATAACAGCCGTCACGTATCATGGGGATGCGGGACCCGAAGGGAGTTGTTGATCCTCTCCAGTCCGGCGAGCAATCGCGCCTTCCTTCTGCATGACCCCACCGGCTGTCTATGGCACACGGGATTTTTTGTCGCCTTCTCGGGGCTACGCTGCCCCTTCTCCTGCTCCTCCCGCTGAGCGTCCCGGCCCATGCACAGGGCCGCGCCGACTCCACCGGCACCATCGCCGGGATTGTGGTGGATGACGCGCAGGGCAAGGCGCTCCCCGGCGCCAACGTCTCGATACGCGGAACGTCGACCGGCACGTCCACCGACGTGAACGGCCGCTACCGCCTTCGGCGCCTGCCGTCGGGGACGTACGCGCTCGTCTTTTCGTTTGTCGGCTTCCAGCAGAAGACCGTGACGGAGGTGGAGGTGGCCGCCGGCCAAACGACCACGGTCGACGTGACGCTGGCCGAGCAGACCGAACAGCTCGACGAGGTTGTGGTGTCTGCCCAGGCGGCGGGCAACACGGAGGCGGGGCTGCTCATGAAGCGGGCCAAGGCCGCCGGGGTGAGCAACGCCATCAGCGCCGAGATGATTGGGCGGGCCGGGGCGGGCACCGCGGCGGACGCCATGAGCATGGTGACCGGGGCCTCGGTGGTGGAGGGCAAATACGTAAACGTCCGCGGCCTACAGGGGCGCTACGTGAACACGCAGCTGAACGGGAGCGACCTGCCGAGCACCGACCCGGACGGCAACAGCGTGGCGCTGGACGTCTTTCCCTCCAGCCTCATCGACAACGTCGTCACGACCAAAACCTTCACGCCGGATCGGCCGGGCAACTTCACGGGAGGCTCCATCGACATCACGACGACCTCGTTCCCGAACGAGCGATTCGCGTCGCTGTCCGTGTCGTCCGCGTTTAACAGCGAGGTGGGGGTGGGCGGCCCCGTGCTTCGGCCCCGCAGCGGGCTTTCGTCCGTCCCGAGCGCCGTGCAGAATGTCGACCTCCCGGACTCCCCACCGCCCTTCTTCTCGAACACCGAGCAGAATGTGGCGGCCCTGTCGACGGTAACGGAGGCCTTCCGGACGCCCATGGCGCCGCGCACCCAAGAAATTATGGGCAACCGAAGTGCCGATCTGGCATACGGCGACCAGTTCCAGGTGCTTGGCGATCGTCCCCTCGGCGTCATTGCGTCGGCCTCGTACGAGCGGTCCTTCTCCGGGTACGACGACGGCACCACGGCTCGCTACAACCAAACGGGCCTGGAGTCTGAGACCCTGACCCCCAACGCGCAGTACACCACACAGCGGGGCATCGAGGAAATGCTCGCGAGCGGCCTTCTCGGCCTCTCGTTCCAGCCGCATCCGCAACACGAGCTTACGGGCCGGCTGCTCTACACTCGGGACCACGAGGAGGAGGCCCGGACCGAGACCGGAAGCCTGCCGCGGGACCTGGCCGGGGACTCCCGGTTTCAGACGCGCGTCTCGCGCGTCACGACCCGATCGGTCGCGTCCGCAGAGCTGAAGGGCACGCATCGCCTGGAGGCGGGCCCCGAAGGCCTCCGCGTCGAGTGGTCGGCGTCCGGCTCGGAAGCGACACGCGATGAGCCGGACTATCGCTTCTTCTCCAACCAGTTCTCCGTGGCCGAGGGCGACACGTCGTACGCCATCTCCCCCTCCATCTTTCTCCCCCCGGCCCGGTACTTCCGCAACCTCACAGAGCGGACGTGGACCGGGGACGCCTCCGTGGAGGTCCCCCTCGGCGCCGTGACCCTCGAAACCGGCGGGCGCTTCGAGACGAAGAATCGCCAGTTTCGGGAGCGCACCTTCCAGCACATCTCCGACCGGGCCTCCTTCCTCGGCTCCCCGAACGCGTACGTCAACGAGCAGGCGGGCATCGACGGAGAGGATGCGCAGGGCCGCACCCGGTTTGGCACCTACGTGCGCGACTTCACGGACCCCCGCAACAACTACGACGGGGACCAGACGATTGGCGCCGGCTATCTGATGGCCGAACTGCCGGTGCCTGGGGTCCCCTCGCTGATGTTCATTGGCGGGGCGCGGATGGAGTACACCGACATGTCCATCGCCACCCGTGGCGAGACACGCCAGCAAGGCTCCTTCACCGAAACCGACCTCCTCCCCTCGGCCAATCTGCGGTGGGCCCTTCGCGACAACATGAACCTACGGCTCGCTTACGGCCGCACCATCGCACGCCCCACGTTTCGGGAGTTCGCCCCGTTCGAGTCCTTTCAGTTCGTCGGCGATTACATCGAGCGCGGCAATCCGGACCTCAACCGGACACGCGTCGACAACGTTGACCTTCGGTGGGAGTGGTTCGTGCGGCCCGGCGAGCTGCTCTCGGCCAGTGTGTTCTACAAGGACTTTGCCGATCCGATCGAGCGGACGATCGACCCCGAGGCGGCGGCCAACCAAGAGATCACGTACGTCAACCGGAGCAGTGCGCAGGTCTACGGGCTGGAGTTGGAAGTCCAGAAGCAGCTCGACGACCTGGCCTCCTGGCTGCGCCACGTGCAGGTGGGCGGCAACCTGACGCTTACGGAGTCGCAGGTCGCCCGCCCCGACGATGTGCTCCAGGCCCTTCGGGCGTTTGACGCAGATGCGAGCGACACCCGCCCCCTCCAGGGCCAGTCTCCCTACATCCTGAACCTGAACGCCGGCTACGAAAACCCCTCCACCGGAACGAGCATCAACGTGTTCTTCAACCGCTTCGGCGACCGGCTCGACACGGTCACCCGAAACGGCGTCGACCTCTACGAGCAGGGCCGAAGCATGCTCGACGTAAACGCCTCCCAGCAGCTCCTCGGCGGGATCAAAGCCACCGTATCTGTCAAAAACGTCCTCGGGAGCGAGGAGGTCGTCTCTCAGTCCTTCCGGGGCACGGAGTTCATCAACGACCTCCGCCCTCTGGGCCGCACGGTCTCCGTCGGCGTCTCCTACTCCCTCTAGTTTCCTCTGCGAACAGCGGCCCTGTCTCCACGGCTTCCTGCAGACCCATCCCCAAACGTTGAGCTCAACGTGACAACGGACATCAACGACCCATCCACCGAACATGCGAAGGGGGAAAGCCGCGACGACGGCTTCCCCCTTCGGTGGTTTGCGGGACGGTGTTACCGAATCATCATCCGACACCGCCCGCGGCAGCGCGCCCTTCTCACTCAAAGGCACACGCACTTATGCATTCTTCCACTACGATGACTGCGATTCGAAGATTCGGAGCCCAGGCCGGGCTTCTTGTCCTGACCCTCGCCCTCTTCCTTGTCACCGGATGTGACTCGAACGGCGGCATGGACGACGGGAACGACCCGCCGCCCGAGTTTTCCGTTGCGGCATACGACACCACCGCGGTCGACGGCGGTCCCGATGAGATCACGGTGAGCGACGTGAACGAAGGCGGGATTGGCTACGTCGACGCGAACGGCAACGAGGTAACCGACATCACGTGGACGAACGACTTCGTCTACAAGCTCGACAACTTCGTCTTCGTGAACGACGGGCAGACCCTCACCATTGAGCCCGGCACGGTGATTCAGGGACTGCCCGGCAATGGCGGCGACGCCGCGGCCCTGATCGTCACTCGCGGGGGCACCATTCAGGCCGACGGTGAGCGGGACGACGGCACCATCGATCCCATCATCTTCACCGCGGAGGGGGACGACGGCAGCGGGCTGGGCCGCGACGTGAAGGGCCGCTGGGGCGGGGTCATCCTCCTCGGCGACGCGCCCATCAACTCGCAGCCGCCCACGACCCAGATTGAGGGCATTCCCGACGAGGTGGGCGGGGACCGCATCCGCTACGGCGCGGAGAACGGCGACTTTGACCCGAACCACAACGTCGGCACCTTCCGGTACGTGTCCATCCGCCACACGGGCACCCAGCTCCAGGGCGGCGACGAGATCCAGGGCCTCACGCTCGGGGGCGTCGGCAACGGATCGACCATCGAGTACGTCGAATCCTACGCCAGCGACGACGACGGCTTCGAGTGGTTCGGCGGCACGGTGAATACGAAGTACCTGATCTCCGCCTTCGCGTCGGACGATTCCTTCGACATCGACGAGGGCTGGACGGGCAGCAACCAATTCTGGCTAGCCGTTCACGGGGCCGACAACGCCGGGCGCATCGGCGAGCACGACGGCGGCACGGACCCGGAATCCGGAGAGCCCTTCGCCACCTCGGTGGTCTCGAACGCCACCTACATTGGCATTGGGCCCGGGGTGTCCACCGATGCCGTATCGGGCGACGGGGAAAACCCGTTCCTGATGCAGCGGGACAACAACGCGACGTCCTACTACAACACGATCTTTATGGACGGGCGGACGAACGCCGGCCTGCAGATCGAGGACCTGGATGGAAGCGAGGACGCAGCGAACCGGTGGGACAATGGCGACCTCACGCACCAGGACAACCTCTGGTTTAACATCGGTCCGGACTTCAGCGATGCGACTGAGTTCGAGGATCTCATTCAGTTGACCACGGACGATAACGGAACCGTCTCCGGGGACCGGGGCGAGGCCATGCGCACAAACCTGGCGGAGTACCTCCGCACCAACGGAAACGAGGTGCTGAACACGGACCAGTCGCCGATCGCGAGCATCACGCGGGCGGAAGGGGCGCGCGGTCCGGACGGCGCGGTGCAAAGCTTTGACCCGACGCCGGCCGGGCCCGCCACGTCCGGTGCCAACGCGCCCGACGCGTTCGGGAACGGGGGCGTGAACAGCAACTGGACGCCGGTGAGCTTCCGCGGGGCCTTTGGATCGGGCGCAGAGTGGGCTCTCGCGGACTGGGCGCTGATTGCTCAGGACGGGACAATTCAGTAATCTACGCCCGTCTTTTCGTGGCGGACCCTGTTTCCGCCGAGGATTCTCTCCCACGCCGGGCCCCTCCTCGGGGTCCGGCGTTTTTTTGTGCATGGCGTTCGCGGTCGCTCCGGGCCCCTCGGGGGACCAGCGGCTCCCCATCTGCAGATCCGACACGTGTTTTGTACGTTAGGAAATCGCGCGCACTTGTCTCCACGCGGCCCCACACCGCATGTCGCTTCGCTGTCTCTTTCTCGTTCAGGGAGAGGGCCGGGGCCACCTCACACAGGCCCTCTCACTCCGTCGCCTCCTCCGCGGCGCGGGGCATTCCGTGGAGCGGGTCGTGGTGGGCCAGAGCCAGCGACGGGCCGTTCCGTCGTTCTTTGCGGACGGGTTCGAGGCGCCGGTGTCGTTCGTGAAGAGCCCCAGCTTCGTGTCCGACGGGGCCGACCGATCCGTGCGCCCCTGGAGAACGCTCTGGCACGAACTGGGACGCACGCCGTCGTTCATGCAAAGCCTCAACGCAATTGACCGGGCGGTCCGCCAGCACGAGCCGGACGTGATCGTGAACTTTTTTGAGCCGCTGGGCGGATTCTACGCCCTCCGCTACCGGCCCGAGGCGGCCCTTGTGGCGGTCGGTCACCAGTACATGTTCCACCATCCGGCGTACCAGTTCCCCCCCGGCCGGTGGGCCGAGCGGTGGATGACCCGCGCCTTTGCCCGAATGACGGCGTGGGGGGCCGATCGCCGACTGGCCCTCTCGCTCTACCCCGCGCCCAATCGTCCGGCCCACCGCCTGCATGTTCTGCCGCCCCTGCTCCGCCCCCAGCTCTTCCAACAACCGCGGGATCAGAACGAGCCTTTTTTCCTCGTCTACATCCTCAACAGCGGATACGCCGAGGAGGTCATCCGGTGGCACGAGCAGAACCCCCACGTGCCGCTTCACTGCTTCTGGGACCGGCCGGACGCAGCCCCCGTGGAGTCGTACGACGACACGCTCACGTTTCACCAGCTCGACGACACCAAATTCCTGCGCCTCATGGCCCGCTGCCGAGGCTTCGTCTCAACCGCCGGCTTCGAATCGGTGGCCGAGGCGATGTACCTGGGCACACCGGTGCAGGTGGTCCCGGTGGGGGGCCACTTCGAACAGCTCTGCAACGCATTCGACACCGTCCGGGCCGGCGCCGGCATTCGTAGCACTCGGTTCGACATGGACGAGCTTCGGGCCTTTGTGTCGCAGTACCCCCCCCAGACCGACCACTTCCGACGGTGGGTGCACCACGCCCAGTCGCGGTTCGTCCAGGAGATCGAGGCGGCGGCCGGGGCACGCGCCCCAACCCCCGCCCCGTCTCCCTCTGCGCAGTCCGGGGCCTCCCTGCCCGACCCCATCCGGTAGCCCCATCGCCACCCGGCGGCCCCTGATCCCCCGACGGCGCCCATCTCCCGCTCAGTCTTTCCCCTCCTCCCCATGCTTACACGCGGTCTGTGGGCTGTTGTCCAGGGATGTGCGGGCCTGCTCGTTGCCGGTTTTGTGATTGGGTACGCGGCCCCCTACTTGCCCCCCGACTCATTCTGGTGGGCCAACCTCCTTGCCGTCGGCCTCTGGCCTCTGGCTCTCGGCACCGCGGTCGTCGCCGTCGCGCTGGCGGCCACCGCCGTCTATCGGCGGCGATGGGGCCCCGGTGCCATCGCGCTCCTACTGGCGGCCCTGATCCTGGGCCGCTTCGGGCCGTCCGTCGGGGGCGGATCGCCGTCGCCCTCCAATGGCCTCCGCGTGATGTCCTTCAACGTCCCCGGAAGCTACGCGAAGCAAGAGACCTCCCGGGACCTTGCCGCCCTCCTGGAGCGCGAGCGGCCCGCGGTCTTGGCCCTCCAGGAATCACGGGTCCACATGCCGGCCTCCGCCGACCGAAACATATCAGTCTCTCCCTCGCTCCAGAGCGTCTTTCGGGGCCGTGCGGGATACGCCCTCCCCCAGTCTCTTCCGTACCGCACGGTCATCCAGCAACCGGTCTTCGGGCGCATTCCGCTCGATTCGCTTCGGGTGTTCCCGCTCCCCCCCGACGGCGATTCGTCGGCGCGCTCCCGCTTCACCCAAACGTACTTTCGGTGGGCGAACCGTCCCGTGGTGCTCTTTAACCTCCACCTGCATACCGTGGGCCGCACGCGGCCGTGGGACGAGCCGGGCGCCTGGACCGACTGGGACCGGTGGCGGACGTTTCTGCGCACGTACCGGGCGGGCGTGCGGCACCGGGCGGAACAGGCCCGCATCGTGCGTCGCGCCATCGAGCGTGCGACGACCCCTGTGCTGGTCACGGGCGACTTCAACAGCACGCGGCACCAGTGGGCCTACCGCCACATCGCGAAGGGATTGCAGGACGCCATCGGGGGCCGGGGACGCGGCTGGACGGCGACCTTCCCGGCGGGGCACCCGCTGGTGCGCATCGACCACGTGCTGGCGGGACCGGACTGGCGGGTTCACTCGGCCCGCGTGCCGTCGCTCGACGCATACGACGGCCTCTCGGATCATCGGCCGGTGGTGGCCACCCTGCAGTGGCGCACGCCGCCCCCGGAGTGACGGGTGCTACTCGGCGTTGTGGCCGTCGCCGGCCGCCTGGGACTGAACGTCAGGGTGCCGGAGGTCGACCCCTTCGATGAGGAAGACGACGCTCTTGGCAATGTTGGTCGAGTGGTCCGAAATCCGCTCCAGCGCCTTGCTGGCCGTAATGAGGTGGGCGGCGGCCTCGGCGTGCTCCGGGTGGGCGCGGATGTAGTCGACGAGCGTCCGGAAGTTTTCGTGGTGGAGACGATCCACTTCGTCGTCGAGCTCCGGGATCCGGCGCGCCAGCTCCACGTCGCGGTCCAGAAAGGCCTGCTTTGCGTCGTCGAGCATGCGACGGGCCGTGGCACTCATCTCGCGGAGCTTGATGGAGTCGAGCACGCCGGGCGCCTCGGTCACGTGCTCGGTGTTGCGGGCGAGATTGCGGCAGTGGTCGCCGATGCGCTCAAGGTCGGTGTTGATCTTCTCCACCGTGAGCAGTGTGCGGAGGTCCGTCGCGACGGGCTGGTGACGGGCCAGGATGCGCTCACAGTATTTGTCGACCTCCAGCTCAATGGCATCCACCTCCTGGTCGCGGGCCATCACGGCCTCCGCCCGTTCAAGGTCGCGGTCCAGGAGCGCGTCGACGGCATCGGTAAACTGCTCCGCCACGATGGTGGCCATGTCGAGCAGCCGACCGCGCAGTTCGGCGAGTTCGCGGGCGAGGCGATTGGGCATCCGATTGGAGGACGGTGGTTCGAGGACAAATTGACGGCTTCATATGCCGACGCGCCCTGATTGTGCCGCCCCGGATGCTAGGCGGTGCTCACCTGGGAGGGAAGAGGCTCGGACGGGGCGTTTTCGACCTGGGCCGGCGGACGCCCGTCCTCGTCCAGCGTCCGCAGCGCAGAGAGGTAGGTGTTCGCGACCGACGCCCACCCGAAGCGCCCCGCGGTGTACGTGGCGGCCCGTCGGGCCGCCGGGGCCAACTGCTCCGGGTGGTCGTAGTAGCGGCGAATGGCCGTCACAAACGCCTCGGCATTTTCCGGCTCCACGAGGTGTCCATTTTTGCCCTCCGCAATGACGTCCTGAATTCCCTCCAGGCGGGCGGCAATGGCCGGCGTGCCGCACTGCGCCGCCTCCAGGAGCACCACGCCGAACCCTTCCATGTCGCCCTGAACCGGCACGTTCGGCATGATGAACAAATCCGATCCGCGATAGAGGCGGGCGAGGTTGTCGTTCGAGATGCGCCCCAAAAGCCGCACGCGCGGATGCAACTGGTGGGCCTCCACCACGTCCCGAATCGCCTCGGTGTGGGGCCCGTCGCCCGCGATCCAGTAGTGCACATTCTCCGGGAGGCGGGGCATGACGGTGTCCACAAACCACTGGAACCCCTTGCGCTTCACATGCCGCCCCACGCTGCAGAGCAAGAGGGCGTCCGGGGGCGGCGGCAGAGGCGAGACGTTCAGCCCCTGCCCCAGCCGCACTCGCGCGTCCGTCCGGTCCTGGGGCCGCTGGAAGCGGTCGACATCAATTCCGTTCGGGACAACGCACACTTGTTCTTCGTGCGCCCCCCGCTCCCGACAGGCCTGTTTGGTGGCTCGGCTCACCGGCAGGACCGCATCGAGGGCGTCGAACACCCGCGGCACAAACCACTGGTACGGCGGAAACGGCGTTGTCACGTCCAACCCGTGCACAATGGCCGCCGTCCGCACGCCGTGGCGCCGCAACACGCCTCGCAGGGGCACGGCCAGGGCGGCCGTCACCATGGAGGAGAAGAGCACCACATCGACGGTGTTGCGCCGGGCGGCCCAGAAGAGGCGCCACAGGACACGCAGGAGAAAGAAGGGGGTCCGGACGTGCACCCAGCGCCAGGAACTCCGGAGCACGAGCGCCTCGTACTCGAGGGACGCTCCGTCGTCCGCCCGTTCGCCCAGCGCCTCGTGGAGCTTCAGGGCCACGCGCTGCATACCCCCCAGGTTGTCCAGGGGACGCCCCGCCGGGGGCATGGAGTGAGAAACGAAGAGGACACGCACAGACACACCAGAGCTATCGGACAGGGGCACCGGCGGCGGTCGACCCATGGGCAGAAAGGACCTCGTCGTAGTACTCGTTCATGCGGCCCAGCACGGCGTCCCACGTCAAGGTTTGGGCGCGGTCATGGGCGGCCGCACTCATCTCCTCGCGACGATCCGTGTTGAGGATGAGGCGGCGCGTGGCCTCCGTGAACGCCTCGGTGTCGCCCGGCGGGCAGAGACGCCCGGTGCGGCCATCGTCCACGAGGTCGCGGCTGCCGACCGCATTCGCGCAGATGGTGGGCAGGCCCGAGGCCATGGCCTCCAGGGTCACGTTCCCAAAGGTTTCGGTGTCGCTCGGAAACAGAAAGAGGTCGGAGGAGGCGTAGGCGTGGGCCAGCTCGTCCCCCTCCAGAAAGCCGGTGAATGTTGTGTTCGGGAGGCGCGCCTCCAGCTCCTGGCGGGCCGGGCCGTCGCCCACGACGAGGCTTCGGTGCGGCACGCCCTGCGCCTCCAGCCGCTCGATCACATCGGCGTACACGTCGAGGCCCTTTTCCCACACGAGTCGGCTGACAAACGAAACGACCACCTCGCCCGTGCCGATGCCGTGGGCCTGGCGCCACGCCGCCGATCGCTGCTTGGGCGAGAACCGGTCGGCATCGACGCCGCGCTGCCACAGCCGCAGGCCGTCGGTGATGCCGTTCTCTCTCAGGATCTCGGCCACGGCCCGGGAGGGAACGTACACCTGCTCGCACTGGGCGTAGAAGCGGCGCAGGTAGCCCCACAGCGCCGGCTCTAGCGCGTCGAGGTAGTAGTACTTCAGGTACGAACTGAAGTGGGTGTGGTAGGACGACACGACGGGCGTGCCGCTCGACTGCGCCGCGTGGAGCGCGTGACGACCGAGCAGGTCCGGGGTCGCAATGTGGTAGAGCGTCGGGTTAAACGCCTCGAGCCGACGCCGCACGGACGGCGTAAGTCCCAGGGCCGCCCGGTATTCCGACCGGCCGGGCAGCGGCACGGACGGCACCGGCACCAGCGTCCCCGCGTGGTCGATCGGGGGATCGTCGACCGTCGGGGCAAAGACCCGGACCGACACCCCCTGGCGCTCCAGGTAGTCGACCAGCCGGTTGAGGGTGAGCGAGACGCCGTCGGCGATGTGGTTGTACGCTCCGGCGAAGAGGGCCACGCGCTTGTCCGACCGGCGGGCCGACCGATCCGTACGTGCCGGGGAGGTCGGGGTGGTAACAGTGGGGGCCATGCGAAAATGACCGTCGTAATGAGTCAGAGACCAAACAGGGACGCGACGCCGAAGCACCGGGCGTCCGTCAAATACGTCTTGCCGTCACTCTATGTAGTCGCACACACCCGCGGGGGAGTAACGCTCCGCACGTGGGTTTTTCGTGAACCCCGCCCCCACCGCTTCCAAGCGAGATGCACCGTTCCGCCTCTGCTCACCAGACGAACACGCCCAATCCCCACCTCACGATGTACACGGCAGTCCCACCGCGCGCAACCGTTCAGGCAGGTGGCGGTGCGCCTCCGGTCGATAACGCAGAGGCCCCACTGACGTCTCCGCTAACAACTGCGTGCCGACCGGACGTGACGAACGAATGAAGGGATTGTGGCGCTGGTTCTGTCCCGCCGAATCGGCGCCTACTCCAGAACCTCCTTCAGGAAACGACCGGTGTGGCTCTCCTCGCACGCCGCCACCTCCTCGGGCGTCCCCGACACCACCACCTCCCCGCCCGCGTCGCCCCCTTCCGGCCCCAGATCGATCACGTAGTCGGCCGCCTTAATCACGTCGAGGTTGTGCTCGATGATGACCACCGAGTGCCCGGCCTCGACCAGCTGTTCAAACGCGTTGAGGAGTTGCTTGATGTCATCGAAGTGCAAGCCCGTCGTGGGCTCGTCGAAAATGTAGAGGGTGGGATCGGAGGAGCGGCTGTTGAGGTGACTGGCGAGCTTGATGCGCTGCGCCTCCCCTCCGCTGAGCGTGGTGGACGGCTGGCCGAGCGTGAGGTACCCGAGCCCAATCTCCTGCAGCGTCTCCAACTTGTTGGTGACCGCGCGCTCCCCCTCGAAGAAGTCGGCCGCCTCGTCGACGGTCATGTCCAGCACGTCGGCGATGTTCTTGCCCTGGTACGTCACGTCGAGCGCCTCCTTCTTATAGCGCCGGCCGTTGCAGGCCTCGCACTCCAGGTAGAGGTCTGCCAGGAACTGCATCTCGACCTTCACGACGCCCTGCCCCTCGCACTCCTCGCAGCGCCCGCCAGAGGTGTTGAAGCTGAAGAAGCCCTTGTCGTAGCCGTGCACGTTGGCCTGTCGCGTCCGGGCAAACCGCTTGCGGATGCCGTCGAATGCGTTCGTGTACGTGGCCGGGTTGGAGCGTGGGGAGCGCCCGATGGAGCCCTGATCGACCAGCTCGACAGCATCGATGGGCTCGTGGCCGCGGATCGCGTCGTGGGCCCCCACCTTGCCGTCGCCGCTGCCGCCTTTGAGGCGGTGCAGCCCCTCGTAGAGCGTCTGATTCGTGAGGGTCGACTTGCCGGAGCCCGACACGCCCGTCACGCACACGATCATGCCGAGCGGAATCTCCACGTCAATGTTCTTGAGGTTGTGCTGCCGGGCGTTCTCGATTGTGATGACGTCGTTCTCGTCAACCGACCGGCGCTCCTCGGGGACCGGAATTTCCTTGCGGCCGCTCAGGTACTTCCCCGTGAGCGAGTCCGCATCCTCCAGAATTTCGTCGTAGGTGCCCTGAAAGACGACCTCGCCGCCGAAGGCCCCCGAGCCCGGCCCCATGTCCACGAGCTGGTCGGCCGCCCGCATCGTTACCGGGTCGTGCTCCACCACCAGCACCGTATTGCCCAAGTCGCGCAGGCGCTGCAGGATGTCGATGAGGCGCTCGTTGTCGCGCGGGTGGAGGCCCACCGTCGGCTCGTCGAGCACGTAGAGGGACCCGACGAGCGAGGACCCGAGGGAGGTCGACAGGTTGATGCGCTGCGTCTCGCCGCCGGAGAGGGTCTGCGCGAGGCGGTCGAGCGTCAGGTAGTCGAGGCCCACGTCCACGAGGTAGCGGCTGCGCTCGCGCAGTTCCTCCATCACGCGCCCGGCCACCTCCTGCTCGTACTCCGTGAGCTCAAGGGCCTCAAAGTAGTCGCGCGCCTCGCGGGTCGTCATCGCGCAGATCTCGCCGATGTGCTTCTTCTCTACGGCCTCGCCCCCCACCTTCACGTAGAGCGCGTCGTCGCGGAGGCGATGGCCCTCACAGTCGGGGCATTCGGAGTAGCCGCGGAAGCGGGCGCGAAAGATGCGGTAGTGCCGCTTGTAGGACTTCTCTTCGAGGTACGCAAAGAAGCCCTCAAGGCCGATGTAGTCGCCCTTGCCCTCCCACACAATCTCTCGCTCCCAGTCCTCCAGCTCGCGGTACGGACAATCGATGTTGAGCCCCACGTTGGCGGCCACGGCGACCAGGTCCGTGAAGTGCGTGCTCCACTTGTCGCCACGGAAGGGCGCAAGGGCCCCGTCGCGGATCGACAGCTCCTTGTTCGGGATGATGAGGTCTTCGTCGAGCCCCGGGACGCGCCCAAAGCCCTGACACGTAGGACACGCGCCGACCGGGCTGTTGAAGCTAAAGAGCTGCGGCGTCGGCTCCTTGAAGATTTGGCCGTCACGTTCAAAGTGGGCGCTGAATTCATATGTAGGGACGACCGGCCGGTCGTCCCTACTACGATTTTCCTGATCGCCTCGCAGGGCAGGCACGATGACGCACCGCCCGTCTCCTTCGTCGAAGGCCTGCTCGGTGGACTCGGCGATCCGGGAGCGGGTGTCCTCGTCGCCGGCCTTCACCTTCAGGCGATCGATGAGGACGAGCAGGCGATCGCGGCCGTAGCTATTGACGCTGCTGGGCTCGCGCTGGTTGAGGTCGAGGGTCTCGGGCGTCTCCCCCTTCTCCGCCTGCCGCTCCGTGGGCAGAAGCAGGATGCGGTAGAAGCCGCGCTCGCGCAGGCTCTTCAACTGGTCGCGAAGGGCCAGGTCCGACCGCTCCGGGATGGGCGCGCAGAGGTAGAACCGCGCGCCGTCGCCGAGCACCTCCTCGACTCGGTCCGCCACATCGTGCGGGGCGTCCTTGCTCACGGGCTGGCCGCTCACCGGGGAGTAGGTGGTGCCGATGCGGGCAAAGAGCAGGCGCAGGTGGTCGTAGATCTCCGTCTGCGTGGCGACGGTCGAGCGCGGGTTTTTGCCCGAGGTCTTCTGCTCGATGGCGATGGCCGGGGCAAGGCCCGTGATGAGGTCCGCTTCCGGCTTGTCCATTCGCTCCAGGAACTGGCGCGCGTAGGCGCTCAGGCTCTCCACGTAGCGGCGCTGGCCCTCGGCGTAGATCGTGTCGAAGCAGAGGCTCGACTTGCCGGAGCCGGACGGGCCCGTGAACACGACCAGCTCGTTCCGGGGCAGGTCGAGGTCGACGTCTTTCAGGTTGTGCTGCCGCGCCCCGCGGATCACGATGTGGTCCTGCGCCGATTCGCGGGCAGTCACCGACGCGTTGGCGATGACGGGGTCCTGCGTGGGGAGGCGTTCGGTGGTGGGCATGAAGCAGCCAGGGGATCAGACGAAAAACAAACCAGATCGCTATACGGCGAGCCCCGGCCATTGATGCCCGACGGGCCCCCTCCGAAATGACATCCACGTAACCAATGTGACGCCGATCACAAAATGGGGAACGGCGCTGCGTGCCGGGCGTGCGGGTATTCTCTTTCTACGGCGGCTCCAAATACAACTTCTCTCCCATGCGCTTTCTCGTTGTTTTTCTCTCCCTCGCCCTCTCCGCCTGCACCCTTGGCAGCGATGCCTCTCCGGAGGCGTCCACCACGACGACCGCGGACGAGGAGATCGTACTGGAGCGCGTGGAGTCCGAGGAGGAAACGTTCCGAGTCGTGCAGTTGATGGATGACATCGAGCACGGCTGGGCGGTCGACTGGCTGCCAGACGGCCGCCTGCTCATCACCGAGCGGCCCGGCCGCATCCTGCTGGTGGATGGAGGCACCGCCACGGCCCTCGACAACGTGCCGGAGGTGTGGGCTCAGAACCAGGGCGGCATGCTCGACATCCGCGTGGCACCGAACTACGAAGAGAACGGCTGGATCTATATGTCCTACTCGCTGAAGGAGGGCGACACGGGCGGCACGGTCCTCGCCCGGGCACAACTCGACGGCACCTCGCTCACGAACGTGGAGGAGGTCTACCGGCAAACGCCCTTCCTGAGCCCCGATTACCACTTCGGCTCCCGCATCGCCTTCCTCAACGACGGCACGCTGGCGGTGTCGATGGGCGAGCGGGGCCAGCGCCGCGAGCAGACCGTCGACATTCCCACGCCGACCGCGTCCGTGGGAGCCACCGTCCGCCTGAACATGGACGGCACGGTGCCCGAGGACAACCCGTTCGTGGAGTCCGACGAGGGGCTCGATGCAGTCTACAGCTACGGCCACCGCAACCAGCAGGGCATGGCCATCCACCCCGAGACCGGCGCCATCTGGCAACACGAGCACGGGCCGCACGGCGGGGACGAGCTCAACCTCGTGGAGGCCGGCGCCAACTACGGCTGGCCCGACGTCTCCTACGGCGACACCTACTCGGATCAGACCCCCATCGGGGGCACGGAAGCCGAAGGCGTCACCAACCCGGTTGAGTACTGGGATCCTTCGCCCGCCCTCTCGGGCATGACCTTCTACACGGGCGACAAATTCCCGAACTGGCAGAACCACCTCTTCATGGGCGCCCTGGCCCGACAGAAGGTGATGCGCCTCACGCTCGACGGGCAGAACGTGACGCACCAGGAGGAGCTTCTGAGCGGCGAGCTCGGCCGGATTCGCGACGTTGCCACCGGCCCCGACGGCTACCTCTACCTCCTAACCGACGCGCCGGAGGGCGGCCTCTACCGCCTCGAGCCCGTGGAGTAACCCCGCCCGGCCGTTCATTCGGCCGGCTCGTTCGCCCGCACGAAGTAGATGTAGTCCGTGGCGGGCGGAGGCACGCCCGCCTCCCGGAGCAGAAGGGCGATCTGGGCGCGGTGGTGCGTGCCGTGGTTCACCACGTGCCGGAGAATATCGCGGAGCGACGTCTCGAATGCCGTCCCGCTGGAATTGGTATACGCGATGGATTGATCGAGGCGGTCGAGGCGATCCGCGACGAGGGAACGCCACCGCTCCACGCTGGCCTTTGCCCGTTCGGCGCAGACGTCCAGGTCGTCTACCGCCCAGAAATCGAGGCGGGCATGGTCGGTGTTCGCGACGCGCCCGTACCACACGTCCTGGGTCCGGACCAGGTGGCTCATCAGCTCCAGGATGCGCTCCGGCACCGCATCGGCTGCGCGCAGCGTGTCGAGCACGCGGCCGTTGGCCCACTGGGTGTACTGCAGAAGCGTGCGTTCTTTTGCGGAGGCATCGGGGAGTGGAGACGGCATCTTACGCGGTGGTGGACTCAAAAGAAGCGCTGCCCCCAACGGGGCCGCCCCGGCGGACGGTGTCAACCCGAGCCGCCCGAAACTCAACCAGCCCCTGAGGGCGCTCTCGTATGACGGGCCGCGCCCACTCGGGCCTCGTCCATCCGAGTTTTCGCGAATGTCCGTGAACAGCCCTCCCCTCGCCCCGTACCCGCTTCTGGCCCTGCACATCGATCGGGCCGCGTCCCTTCGCCTTTCGCAACTTTCTTTCGCCCACCCGTCGCCCCTATGCACGAGATTCTCGACATCCCAGACTCCAACATCGTCGGCATCGAGCTCAGCGGCACGCTGACCGAAGACGACTACGAGGCGATCGTCCCGCACCTGGAGCACACGATGGAGGCCCACACGACCTCCCGGGCCTTCTTTTTCCTCGACGACGTGGAGGGATGGGAGCCCGAAGAGAAGTGGGAAGACTTGGCCTTTGACATCCGCCACGTGCGCACCGTCGACAAGGTCACGGTCGTGGGCGACGATCTGTGGGTGCCGTGGACGGACAAGGTAGAGCTCCTCTTTCCCTCCTCCCAGATCCGCACGTTCGAGGCGGACGCCCGCGAGGACGCCTGGGACTGGCTCCGCGGCGACATGGACGTGCCGGGCATCGGTCCCGGGAGCGTGCCCGACCCGGAGGCCGGCGCGCAGGAAGAAGATGACGAATAGCCCCGGCCCCATGGGCACCCCCAGCCTCTCCGACACCGAAGCCGCCGTCCTGCAAACGGTTCACGCCGAAGGGACGGTCGACCTCTACGACCTGGCCCAGGCCGTGGGCACCGGGCCGCGGGCCGTGCAGGAGGCCATCCGCGCCCTGGCGGACGACCACCTCGTTGTCGTCTCCGACCAGGGGCGGCGCGTGTCGTGTACCCCGGCCGGGGACGACCGCGCCCGCACCCAGCAGTAGCGGGGAAGCACACATACCAAACAAAAAGGCGCCCCACCAGCGGTGAGGCGCCTTGGAGCCAACGACCGGACTCGAACCGGTGACCTGTCCCTTACGAGGGGACTGCTCTACCAGCTGAGCTACGTTGGCATGAAGCGTAAATGTCGATAGACACTCACGGCTGATCCTCAATTGAAGATCCCGCGCCCCAGCACTTTCACGGTCGATTAACGGCTTCCCCCGGTTTCCCCGTCCGTCCAATGATCACCCTCGACGCCGTCTCCAAACGCTACGGCGACGCGGTGGCGGTGCAGGACCTCTCTCTGTCCGTGCCCGCTGAGGAAACAACCGTACTCATCGGCCCCTCCGGCAGCGGCAAATCCACCCTGCTCCGTCTCATGATCGGGCTCACCCGCCCGGATGCGGGCACCGTCGTCGTAGGCGACACGACGCTTACCGCTGCCACTGCCCCCTCCCTCCGCCGCCGCATGGGCTACGTGATCCAGGAGGGCGGCCTCTTCCCCCACCTCACCGGCCGGGGCAACGTCGCCCTCATGGCCCGCCACCTGGGCTGGGCCGCCGACCGGATTGACGACCGCATCGCGGACCTGACCGACCTCGTCCAGCTCGACCCGGACCGCCTCGAACAATACCCGCCCGAGCTCTCCGGCGGCCAACGGCAGCGCGTAAGCCTCATGCGGGCCCTCATGCTCGACCCCGACGTGCTCCTGCTCGACGAGCCCCTCGGCGCCCTCGACCCGATGATCCGGGCCGACCTGCAGGACGACCTCCGCGCCATCTTCCGCCGCCTCGGCAAAACGGTGGTCTTCGTTACGCACGACATTGGCGAGGCGGGCTTCTTCGGCGACCGCGTTGTCCTCCTCCGAAGCGGGGAGGTCGAACAACAGGGCCCGATGCGGACCCTCCTCGACGACCCGGCCTCCCCGTTCGTCACCGACTTCATCCAGGCCCAGCGCGGGCCCCTCGAGCACCTCCACGAGGATCGCGAATAGATTCCCCCTCCCCATGCTCCGAGATGCGATCCTCCCCCCTCCATCCTCATTCTGCGCCCCGCTCGTCTTTCTTCTCTCCCTCCTCGTCCTGGTCGCCTCTCCCCCGTCGCTCGCCCACGGCCAACAGACGGACTCCACCCTCACCGTCGGCTCCAAAAAGTTCACCGAGAACGTCATCCTGGGCTGGATGGGCACGCACCTGCTCCGGAGCGAGGAGCTTCCGGCCACGCACCGGGAAGAGCTGGGCGGCTCCCGGTTTCTGTGGGAGGCGCTCCGGCGCGGCGACATCGACGCGTACCCGGAATACACGGGCACCCTCCTCCGCGAAATCCTGTCCGACGTCGACGTCACCCGCGAAACGTTGGCGGACACGCTGGCCCGCTACGGCGTGGCCATGAGCCAGCCGCTTGGCTTCAACAACACCTACGCCCTGGGCATGCGCGCCGACCGCGCCGACTCCCTGGGCATCCGCACGATCGGCGACCTGCGCGATCACCCGGACCTGACGTTCGGCTTCACGAACGAGTTTATGGATCGCGGCGACGGGTGGCCCTCCCTACGCGCCGCCTACGACCTTCCGCAGTCGGCCCGCGGCATTGACCACGACCTTGCCTACCGGGGCCTTCAGAGCGGCCAACTGGACGTCATCGACCTGTACTCGACCGACGCCGAGATCGAGCGTTACGACCTGCGCGTCCTGGAGGATACGAAGGACCACTTTCCCAGCTACCAGGCGGTGTTCTTGTACCGGCGCGACCTGCAAACCCGGGCGCCCGCGGCGGTCGACGCCCTTACGCGCCTGGAGGGGCAGCTCCCGGCCGACACGATGCAGGCCCTGAACGCCCGCTCCGCGATCGATCAGGTGGACGAGGCCCAGGTGGCCGCCCACTTCGTGAACCGCACGCTGGGCCTTGCCACAACGTTTGCCCCCGACACGCGCGCCGAGCGTCTCCGGCGCTACACCGCCGACCATCTCGTGCTGGTGGGCGTGTCGCTGGCCCTTGCGGTCCTGCTGGGGCTCCCCCTCGGCATCGTGGCCGCGAAGCGGCGCCTCCTGGGCCCGGGCATCCTGGCCGTGGTGGGCATCATCTACACGATTCCCGCGCTGGCCCTGCTCGCCCTGATGGTGCCCCTGCTGGGGCTGGGCCGCGTGCCCGCCATCACGGCCCTCACCCTGTACAGCCTGCTCCCCATCGTGTGGACCACGTACACGGGGCTGCAGGACCTGCCGGGCTCCCTCCTGGAATCGGCCAAGGCGCTGGGGCTCTCGCCCGCGGCCACGCTGTGGCGCGTGGAGTTGCCCCTGGCCGCCCGGTCCATCCTGGCCGGCATCAAGATTGCAGTCATCATCAACATCGGGGCGGCCACGCTGGGGGCGCTCATCGGCGCGGGCGGCTACGGGCAGCCCATCCTCACCGGCATCCGGCGGGCCAACCTCGGCCTCATCCTGGAGGGGACCGTGCCCGCGGCCGTGCTTACGATTCTGCTGCTGGGGGTGCTTGAAGGGGTCGAGCGGGCGCTCCTTCCCCGCTCGATGCAGACGTAGCCCTCTACGCCCGAAACTGCGCCACGCCGTAGGTGCCCGTCGTGCGCCAGTCCGGCTCCTCGTCGTCGAGGCGACGCACCGTGTCGGCGTCCACGCCCACCAGCGTGTCGCTCTTGATGGTGCGCAGGGCGAGGAGGGGCGCCGGAAACTCGGGCACGGCGTCGGCGAGCGTCGCCTCGGGCGGCCACACGGCGTCGTTGCCGATGCGCCGGTAGTGCGCGTCCCCCTTCGCCACGACGAGGGTGGCGTCCCGAAACGGCGTTTCCAGGCGCGGCGGCAGTTCCCAAAGGCGGCCGTCGGTGTTCCAGAACACGTCCGGGACGATGCGGAGCCGCCCGTCGCGGATGTGGCGGTGGATCGACCGGGCCATGTCTTCCAGCGCGTCCCCGTGCCGCTCCAACACGTCGAGGAGGCGAAAAATGTCGTCGCCGATCACGTCGCTCACCAGCACCGGCATCATTTTGACGTGCAGGGTGACCGACGACGCCACGTCCTCCGACAGGAGCAGGTCGGCCAGGGCAAGATCAAAGGCCTCCTCCGTCCCGGCGTTGTCCATGAGGAGGTGCACCGGCCCCGGCTTGTGCTCCAGCAGGTAGTCCGCAGCCGCGGGGGCGTCGTTGCGGAGGAGGTGCTCGTCGGCCGCGTCGGTGCCCTGCGCCAGCACGTCGCCCATGCTCAGGTCCATCCGGTTGCCCCAGAGGCAATGGAGGAACCGACGGCCCAGCGTTTCTCGCAGGGGGGCGTCTGCCTCCAGCGCCTCTCCGACCCGCGACCGCAGGGCGTCGGAGCGGAGCTCGTCCTCCTTAAAGGGCCGAAAGGGGTCGCGGCGCGTGGTCCAGTACTGCCCCGCCGCCACCACGTGCCGGTACGCCAGCACTTCCGCGAAGAACCACTCTGTCCCGAGCCACGTCTCACCTTCGTGCGCCGCAAACCGCTCCCGCCACACGTCGTGGTCGGGCGCGGGCGGGTCGACGAGCGTCAGAGGGGCGTCGTTGACGATGGCGTCTCGGAGCGCCCGCAGGTCCGCCTTGATGCCGTCGGCGTAGTGCGGGTTGCGGGCGATCACGTCGTCGATGATCGACGGGACGCGCTCCGCCATGGAGCGGTGGGCAAAGTCGTTGCTCCCGTCGGTGCGAATGGGCGCGGGGCGGGAGGGGGCCATACAAGGAGCAGAATTGGAAGAGGGCAGAAGAAACTCGATCGGCGAACGGGGCCGGGTCGGGGCATGCGGGATGTCGCACGTCGAGGAGAGATCCGGCCGCGTTCCGGTCCCCACCGGATGATGCCGTCCGCTTTCGTCACGGCGGACCCCACGCTGTTGCGGGCCTCGTGTTGGATTTTTCCCTGGGCCGCGGCATTGGACCGGTCGCTCCCCCCCTCACGGGCTGAGGGCAGCGGCGCGCCGTGCCCCTCAGGGGCTATCCGGTGGCAGACGCCGCCTCCGCCTTCCGTGCCTCCTTGTACTCCTCCCAATCCGCCAGGAACCGCTCCAGCCCCCGGTCCGTCAGCGGATGCTCCAACAGCTTCTCCAACGTCTCAAACGGCATCGTCGCCACGTCCGCCCCCGCCAGAGCCGACCGCTTCACGTGCGTCGGATGGCGGATCGACGCC
>NCRB01000035.1 GCA_002894665.1 Salinivenus iranica | reverse complement strand
GTTGATCCAGCCGGTGGCCCTGGAGGAGGGGCTGCGGTTTGCGATCCGGGAGGGGGGACAGACGGTGGGCGCGGGCGTCGTCAGTAAGATTCTGGACTAACGCACACTTTCGAGTTCCGAATGGCGAGTGTCGAATGGCTGCCGGCGGGGTCGGGCGCACTCGACGCCCGCCGGCAGTAACTGACGCCCATTCGGCATTCGCAACTCGACATTCGAAAATCGAGATTGACACATGGCCACGCAGCAGAAAATCCGTATCAAACTGAAGTCGTACGACCACTCGCTGATTGACAAGAGTGCGGAGAAGATCATCCGCACTGTGAAGTCCACCGGCGCAGTGGTAAGCGGCCCTGTCCCGCTGCCGACGGAGAAAAAAATCTACACGGTGCTGCGTGGGCCGCACGTGGACAAGAAGAGCCGAGAGCAGTTTGAGCGTCGTCACCACAAGCGCCTGATCGACATTCTGTCGTCGAGCAGCGACACGGTAGACGCCCTCATGCAACTTGAGCTTCCGAGTGGAGTCGATGTGGAAATTAAGGTCTGACTGGATTGGAGAGAGGCTGTGGCCGGGAGTCCTTGGCGTCCTCCTGAGCGGAGTGCTCCTGGCCGGTTGCGACTCTGGGGGATCTGAGCAGGCCTCTCGGTATCAGACCCTGACGGGGGGACGCTGGGAGATCGCCGAGTTCCGAGTGGATGGAACCGAACTGAGCAATCAGCTCGACCAACAGTATACTTCTGTTTGGATTGAGTTCGCGGGCGGCGGCGACGGGGAGCGCACGTACGAACTGGTAGGAGTCCAGGAACGCGACACCCTCCGGGTAGAAGGAGGCATTTCGCTTCCGGGTCCCGATCTCCTTACCATGGTGGCTGGGTTTGGGCGTCCGGTAACCTGGACCTTCACGTTGGACCAGCCCGATGAACTTAGCACAAGCGTTCGGTTTCGCCTTCCCGGAGCCCGGGAGGCTGGATCCGAGGTCTTCTTAAATACGCTCCTTCCGGGACAAGGATGGGGAGAGGCACAGGCCGTGCGCCTTGATCTTCTCTTTCAAGAGAGTGCCTCCCCGAACGAGAGATAAGCAGAAATTTTTTCGCAAGACGGTTAGTACCATGAGCGCCGGACTGATTGGCAAAAAAGTTGGAATGACCAGCGTCTTCGACGAGCAGGGCAACAACATTGCCTGCACGGTGGTCGAGGCCGGACCCAACGTCGTCACGCAAGTGAAGAGTGAAGAGGGTCCGGACGGCTACAATGCGGTCCAGCTGGCTTTTGATGACAAGAAAGAGAAGAATGTGTCCAAGGCCATGAAGGGCCACTTTGCCCAGGCCGATGCAGACCCCAAACACGTCGTCATGGAGTTCCGCGAGTTTGGCGGCGACGTGGAGCAGGGAGACCAGGTCCGGGTCGAGGACCTGTTCGAGGAGGGAGAGACGGTCGACGTGGTCGGCGTCTCGAAAGGAAAAGGCTTTCAGGGAGTGGTGAAGCGGCACGGCTTCAGCGGGGTGGGAATGACGACGCACGGACAGTCCGACCGCCAGCGCCACCCTGGCTCCATTGGGGCCTCGGCCGACCCGTCTCGTGTGTTCAAGGGAATGCGGATGGCGGGGCAGACCGGCGGACGGCGAACCAAGATCCAGAACTTGACGGTTGTTCGGGTTCTCCCCGACCACAACGCAATTCTGGTGAAGGGATCCGTGCCAGGGCCCACTGACGGCTACGTCGAACTCCACAAGAAGACGACTGCCGACGCCGAATAACGATGAACTTCCGCACGGGCGACCGGTACGCCAGGGTTGCGGATTGATGCGCGACTGGAACCACCTGATTTTTCGAACGGACCATGGATGTCGAGATTCTACAGGATGATGGCGTGGAGGCGGGACGAACCGCCTCCCTTGACCCCTCGATCTTTGAGGTCGAGCCCAATAACCACGTCATCTGGCTGGATGTGAAGCGGATTCAGGCACACCAGCGACAAGGCACCAACAAGACGAAAGAGCGCAGTGAGGTTCGGGGCTCGGGCCGAAAGCTTTATCGTCAGAAGGGCACCGGGAACGCCCGCGTTGGAGATGCCCAGTCGCCCATCCGCCGTGGTGGAGGCCGGGCCCACGGGGCGCGCCCGCGAGACTACTCGCACAACCTGAACCAGAAGGAGAAGCAGCTCGCTCGTCGCTCCGCCCTCGCCTACAAGGCGCAAGACGACGGCATCCGTGTGGTCGAGGACTTCTCGATGGAGCGCCCGAGCACAGGGGAGCTCACGGACCTGCTCGGCCTCTTGGGGCTGGACGATGAGAAGGTGCTGATCGCCACCACCGAGGTGGAGAAGGAAGTGCACCTGAGTGCACAGAACCTTCCGAAGGTCAACGTTCGAGAAGTGCAGAGCGTGAACACCGTTGATGTTCTCGACGCCAACGTGGTCCTCTTCCAGGAAGGGGCGTTGGAATGGATCACGGACGTGCTTTCGACCTCCGAGCCTGCACACGCATAGTCCTGGACCGACGACATCCATTTGAGGAGCAAGACCACCGTTTGTCATGAGTAACCGCGTTCTTATCCGCCCGTACGTCACCGAGAAGACAACCCATCAGATGGAGGAGGGGAAATACTCGTTTGTCTGCGATCTGCGGGCTTCGAAGCCGGAAATCCGTAACGCCATTGAGCAGCGCTACAGCGGCGTCAATGTGACGAACGTGCGCACGCAGGTTGTGCCGGGCAAGCGCCGGCGCCAGTTTCGTCAGGGCAACATGATTGAGGGCCGCACCTCGGGGTTTAAGAAGGCCATCGTGGAACTCGATCCTGATGGGGAACAGATTGATTTCTTTGAGGGCATTTAGTCCGGAGCACGCACCATCACACGCGAATTTCTGAACCCGTGACAGGCAGTATTGCAGCCTGTCCCAAACCGTCCGAAGACGTCATGGCGATTAAGAAACGCAAGCCGACCATCAACAGTCAGCGGCAGTACTCCGTCGACGACAAGTCGGACATTACGACGACTGAGCCGGAGCGCAGCCTGCTGGAGCCCCTGAAGAACAAGGGGGGGCGTAACAACCAGGGGCGAATGACGATGCGCTACCGCGGTGGGGGACACAAGCGCCGCTACCGCCGGATCGACTTCAAGCGGAACGACAAGGATGGGATTCCCGCCCGCGTCGCTACGATTGAGTACGACCCGAACCGATCCGCCCGGATTTCGCTGCTGGTGTACGCCGACGGAGAGAAGCGATACATCATCGCGCCGGATGGCATCGAGGTGGGGCAGACGGTCATGAGCGGTCCCCAGGCGAACACGGATGTTGGGAATTGCCTGTCGCTCAAGAACATTCCCCTTGGCACGCAGGTGCACTGCATCGAGATGAGGCCGGGAAAGGGGGCGCAGCTCGCCCGGGCCGCCGGCACTCACGCACAGCTTACGGCCCGAGAAGGCGATTACGCCACGCTTGAGCTTCCGAGTGGAGAAACCCGGCTCGTCCCGTCCAGGTGCCGCGCGACGGTCGGCACAACGAGCAATGTGGAGCACTTCAACATTGAGGTCGGAAAGGCGGGGCGCAGCCGCTGGCTGGGGCGACGCCCCCGCACGCGTGGGGTAGCGATGAACCCGATCGATCACCCGATGGGCGGTGGTGAGGGCCGCGCCTCGGGAGGACACCCTCGCTCCCGCAAAGGCGTTCCGGCGAAGGGCTACAAGACCCGGACCCGCAACAAGGACTCGAACAAGTACATCATTCGGCGCCGCACCGAGTCGAAGAATCGAAAGAAGAAATAACCTTCTTGAGGGCGGCGGACCCCGCCGCTCGCTCACGAGCTTCGTAGGACCTACTGACCGCGACGACCTATGCCCCGTTCCCTCCGCAAAGGACCGTACGTATATTACAAGCTTCAGCAGAAGGTTGATGAGCTGAACGAGTCCGACGAAAAGAAGGTCGTAAAGACCTGGAGTCGCGACTCCATTATCACACCGGACTTTGTGGGACACACCTTTGCTGTGCACAATGGGCACCAGTTTATTCCGGTGTACGTGACCGAGAACATGGTCGGGCACAAGCTCGGAGAGTTTGCTCCTACCCGAACCTTCACGGAGCACTCGCGGGCGAAGGTTGACAAGCGTGCCCGCCAGAAGCCCGGACAGTAGCATCCGCTTCGGTCCCTTCCGACAATCGTCCACCGCCAACCGTACGACGAGACATGCAAGCACGAGCCGTTCGCAAGCACATTCGGAGCTCTCCCATGAAAATGCGCCGCGTGATCAACGTGGTGCGCGATCGGAGCGTCCCGGAGGCGGTGGCCATCCTGGACTACATGCCGCAGAAGGTCACCGACGTCATTGAGAAGACGGTCCGGTCCGCGGTCTACAACCTGATGGACCAGTACGACGAGCGCTTTGACGAAGGGGAGCTCCAGCTGAAGGAGATCCGGGCGGATGAAGGGCCGACCTTCGACCGCTGGAATGCCCGGGCCCGCGGGCGAGCCGCCCCGATTCGAAAGCGGACCACCCACCTGACGGTGGTGATCGAGGTCGAGGACGCCGAGCCGGTAGAGGCTGCATAACACACGCCGACGAGAAACAGTTTTTGAACAACACGACGAGGTATAGCCTTGGGTCAGAAAACACATCCCATCGGATTCCGCCTGGGCGTCATTCGCGGGTGGGACTCCAACTGGTATTCCGAGGACGACTTTCAGGATAAGCTCGTCGAAGACGAGGAAATCCGACGCTATCTGCACACACGCCTCAAGCGGGCGGGCCTGAGCCGGGTCGTAATTGAGCGCACCCCCAAGCGGGTGATCCTCACGCTCCACACCAGCCGTCCCGGCGTCGTGATTGGGCGCGGCGGCTCCGAGGTCGAGAAGCTCAAGGAGGAGCTGGAGACCCTGACCGGCAAGGACATCCAGATTAACATCAGCGAGATCAAGCGGCCCGAGCTCGACGCCACACTCGTGGCGAAAAACATTGCGCAGCAGCTGGAGGGCCGGATCTCCTTTCGTCGTGCGATGAAGCAGGCCATGCAGGCCGCGATGCGCATGGGGGCTGAGGGGGTTCGCATTCGGGCCGCCGGCCGACTGGGGGGCGCCGAAATGGGCCGGGTGGAGGAGTACCTTGAAGGCCGTGTGCCCCTGCACACGATCCGGGCCGACATCGACTTTGCCCAGGAGACCGCACGGACCATCTATGGAACCATCGGGGTGAAGGTCTGGATACACCGCGGAGAGATTCTTGGCCAGCCCGACCTGAGCCCGAACGTGCAGGCGCAGCAGCGCAAGCAAATGAAGGAGACGCCGGAGGAGCGCCGCAAACGACGCGAAGGCGCGTAGGCCGTCTGGCTCATTTAGGGTCTACAGGACCCGTCCATTCCCGACTCACTGAACGTCCGATTTTGATTCCATGCTGGAACCCAAGCGAACCAAACACCGAAAGGTGCAGCGCAAGCAAGGCCTCACCCGTGGCGAGTACGCTACCAGCGGGACCCGCCTCAACTTCGGCGACTTCGGCCTGAAGTCATTGGAGAAGGGGCAGCTAACGAGCCGGCAACTTGAAGCCGCTCGTGTGGCGATCAACCGACACCTGCAGCGCGCCGGAAAGGTGTGGATTCGGGTCTTCCCCGACAAGCCCGTCACCAAAACGCCCGCCGAGACTCGGATGGGGAAGGGGAAGGGAGAGCCCGAGCACTACGTGGCGCCGGTCCGGAAGGGGAACGTCATCTTTGAGGTCGGAGGAGGAGTGGCCGAGGAAGTGGCCCGTGAGGCGCTGCGCCTGGGCAAGCACAAGCTTCCGATTAAAACGAAGTTTGTGGTTCGCCCAGGCTACCAGGCCCAGGATGAGTAGCCCCCTTCGCCCCCGCGTTCCTGCTGACCAACCGATTGCTCGCCACCGATGGATGCCGATCAGATCCGAGACCTTAGCATTGAGGAAATTGAGAGCCGCATTGACGAAGAGGAAGAGGAACTGGAGGAACTCCAGTTTCAGCACGCCATCCGCGGGCGGCTCGAGAACCCGATTCTTCTGCGAACGAAACGGCGTCTTATTGCCCGGTTGAAAACGATCCGGAACGAAAAGCAACGAGACGCCGACGCGACGGCAGCCCAGTAGCGCCTAGCACGGCGAGCCGGACGCACCGATCGTCCTTCCCGACGAATGAACTGAGGACCCCACGATGGAGACGACAGACCAAGACGCAACCGACCAGACGCACCCGACCGACGAGCGCAATGCGCGCAAGGAGCGGATCGGGGTTGTCGTGAGTGACAAGATGGACAAGACCATCACGGTATCGGTTCGCCGCCAGATGAAGCACCCGATGTACGGGAAGTATCTTGAGCGGTCGTCGAAGCACATGACTCACGACGAAAACGAAGAAGCGCGCGAGGGCGACACCGTGCGCATCATGGAAACCCGACCGATCAGCAAGAACAAGCGCTGGCGCTTGGTTGAGATTATTGAGCGTGCGAAGTAACAGGCGGTCCACTGCCCGTCTCCTGGGGCGTACCGCCCCTGTGATTAACCAGTTGAACCCCGGAACTCGAACCCGTCATGATACAGCAAGAGACTCGACTGACCGTCGCCGACAACAGCGGCGCCAAGGAAGTGCAATGCATTCGTGTGCTCGGCAGTAGCGGACGCCGCTACGCCGGCATCGGGGACGAAATCGTGGTGTCTGTAAAGTCGGCGATCCCGAGTGGCAATATGAACAAGGGGGACGTGAGCCGGGCGGTGGTCGTGCGGACCCGAAAAGAGACCCGTCGCGACGATGGCAGCTACATCCGGTTCGACGAGAACGCCGCTGTGCTCATCAACGCCCAGCAAGAGCCGGTGGGCACCCGTGTGTTTGGGCCGGTCGCGCGTGAGGTGCGCCAGAAGCAGTTCTCCCGGATTGTCTCTCTGGCGCCCGAGGTTCTGTAGCCGCCTACTTCGGTCTCTCCTGCAAACGGAATCGATGCGAACCACAACTTCCCCAACCCCATGAGGCAGAAAAAGCTCCACGTAAAACAGGGCGACATGGTCATGCTCAACAAGACCATCACGTCCGCAAAATCCGCCGGGGAGGACCGTGAGGCGGGGTACGTCGGAAAAGTCCTCAAGGTCTTTCCTGATGAGGAGCGCGTAATCGTGGAAGGGGTCAACATCCGCGTCTTCCACGAGCAGCCCAGTCGCTCGAATCCGGATGGGGGGCGCATCGAGCGCGAGGCTCCCATCCACGTATCAAACGTGAACCCGGTGGACAGCGATGGGGAGGCCACGCGGATTGGCCGGAAGAAGGTAGAAGACCCAGACACCGGAAAATCGAAGTGGGTCCGCTACGCGAAGACGACCGGCGAAGAGCTGGACGAATAGCCCCCCACAGGGCGTGAATCGTTCATGCACGAGGAACCGTAATTGCAAAGAATTTATTCCCTTCGTCTGCGCCAGGCTTGCCGATAGCCGGCACGCCCGGACCAGAAAGCATTCATTCGTAACGAACGAGCCGATCTTATGGCCGACAACGTCCCCCGATTGAAGGAGCGGTACCGAGAAGAGGTGCGTGCCGAACTGACTGACCGGTTTGGGTACGAGAACGAGATGGAGGTCCCGCGCCTCAAGAAAATTTGCATCAACAAGGGTGTTGGCGAGGCTTCGGAAAATGAGAAGGCCCTCGACGACGCCGTGGAAGAGCTGCGGAAAATCACCGGTCAGCATCCGTCCGTCTCCCGGGCGAAGAAGAGCATTTCCAGTTTCGGGATTCGGAAAGGAATGCCGATTGGAGCCCACGTGACGCTCCGCGACGCCCGGATGTTTGAGTTCTTGGATCGACTGATTACGCTGGCTTTGCCCAATCTCCGCGACTTCGAGGGGGTTCCGGACCACAGTTTCGACGGACACGGAAACTACACGCTCGGCCTCGATGAGCAAATCATCTTCCCCGAGATCGATGTGGACAACGTGGACCGGATGGACGGAATGGACGTGACTTTCGTTACGAGTGCCGAGACCGACGAGGAGGCCTACGCGCTCCTGAAGGAGCTTGGAATGCCGTTTGTCCGACGCGGAGATGAGGAGGAGGTAGCGGCGTAAGGCGCCGAACGCACTGTGCGCGATTGATACTGGATAGACCCGACGACCGACATGGCCAAGAAGAGTTGGATTGCGCGCGAAAAGAAGCGCGAGAAGCTCCACGAAAAATACAAGGACAAGCGCCAAGAGCTTAAAGAGGAGGGGCGCTGGACCGAGTTGCAGAAGCTTCCGCGCGACTCTAGTCCCGTCCGACAAAATAACCGGTGCGAGCTTTGCGGCCGGACGCGCGGGTACCTCCGCAAGTTTGGCGTCTGCCGCATCTGCTTTCGCGAACTGGCCCTGGAAGGAAAAATTCCGGGCATCCGGAAGGCGAGTTGGTAACGACCGGACCTTGCCTTCGACCCTCTCCCGAGTGTATCGACCATTGACGACCTGATAGCATCATGAGTGGTGTTTCTGACCCCGTGGCACAATACATGGCTCGCATCCGGAATGCCCAACGGGCGGACCACACGTACGTCGATATTCCGGCGTCGAAGCTGAAGCGAGCCATCACGCAGATCCTGCTTGAGAAGGGGTACGTGAAAAACTACCTCAACATCGACGATGGAAAGCAGGGGCTTCTCCGCGTGTACCTGAAGTACGACGAGTACGGGGACCCCGCCATTCGGATGATGGAGCGCGTGTCGCAGCCCGGTCGTCGCGAGTACGCTGGCTCCGACAACCTCCCGGAGGTGAAGAACGGCCTTGGGGTGGCGATTCTCTCCACGTCGCGTGGCGTCATGAGTGACAAAGAAGCCCGGCGATTTGGGGTTGGAGGCGAGGTCCTTGCGAAGGTATTTTAGCCTCCCACCCCGGCACGGGGCGTTGCGACGCACCTTCTCTCCTGCACGATTAAGTTGACCGCTAGTTATGGCCCGCATAGGCAGCAATCCGGTTCCTTTTGACGACCAAGTCACCGTCTCGGTGGCGGACGACAATACTGTGTCGGTGGAGGGGCCGAAAGGGACTTTGACCGAGAAGATTGATCCGGACCTCACGGTAAAGGTGGGAGACGGCGAGGTTGTGGTCGACCGGCCCACAGACCAGAAGCGTCATCGGTCGCTCCACGGGCTCAGCCGCTCGCTCATCAAGAACATGGTGAAGGGCGTGACGGAGGGGTACAAGAAAGAACTGAAAATCATTGGGGTGGGGTATCGGGCTCAGATGTCGGGCGACGCCCTGGAGCTCGCCCTTGGCTATTCGCACCCCATCTTCTTCCTTCCGCCGGAGGAGGTGTCGATCTCCGTGGAATCGGGTCGCGGACAGGATGACGTGATTACGGTAGAGGGGATCGACAAAGAACTGGTGGGCCAGGTGGCTGCCAAGATCCGAAGTTTCCGCCCCCCCGAGCCCTACAAGGGGAAGGGCGTTCGGTACGTCGACGAAGAAATCACACTGAAGGCCGGGAAGACCGCGGCGCGGTAGCCGTTGAGCATTCCCGCTGCGATCCGCCGTCACACGAAGAACGATTTACCTCGATATGGCGAAGGGAACGAGAGAAAAAATCGAGCGACGCCAACGCATTCATTCCAGCATCCGAGAGTCCGTAATGGGGACCTCGGTGCGTCCGCGGCTGTCGGTGTACCGCTCGAACAAGTACATTTACGCACAGCTGATCGACGACTTTGCGGGGCACACCCTCGCCTCGGCGTCCAGCCTGGAAGACGGCGTGACGGGAGAAACGCCCACAGAGGAGAGCCACTCGGTCGGAGAACTTCTTGCCGACCGGGCCCAGGATGAGGGGGTCGACAAGGCGGTCTTTGATCGCAGCGGCTACAAGTACCACGGCCGCGTCGAAGCCCTTGCTGAGGGGGCGCGAGAAGGAGGACTGGAGCTGTAACTGACGAGCGCCTGCACGGCAGGCGCCATTCCAACGCACTACGCACGGAGTAGCAGATACACACCATCATGGCGAATCGAAAGGAGCGCAAACGCGTCAACGCGGAAAAGCGGCAGGAAAACTGGGTCGACCGTCTCGTGTCCGTCAATCGGGTATCGAAGGTGGTCAAGGGGGGGCGCCGGTTCTCGTTCAACACGGTTGTCGTTGTTGGGAATGAGGACGGCCTTGTGGGAGTGGGCTTGGGAAAAGCCAACGAGGTGTCGAGTGCGATTTCCAAGGGGGCCGATGACGCCAAGAAGAACGTTTTCCGGGTGCCCATCCGCGACGGAACGATTCCGTACAAGGTGGAAGGAAAGCAGGACGCGGGAAAGGTGCTCCTGAAGCCCGGAGCGCCGGGAACGGGTGTGATTGCCGGAGGAGGCGTCCGGGCCGTGCTTGAGTGCGCGGGCTACCGCAACGTTCTGACGAAGTCGATCGGAACGTCGAACCCGCACAACCAGGTGAAGGCAACGATTAATGCGCTGGCCAGCCTGGAGGATGCGCTGGAGGTTGCCCGACGCCGCGACATCCCGCTCGAAAAGGTGTTTAACGGATAAGGGCCCAGAGCCGATCAGTCCTGGTGAAGGATGCCTGGACGCCCTGGTCGGCGATGCAAGAGGCCCTCGGCCCGATGGGTCGATACGAAAACTGCGACAGATGCGTGCGCCACAGAACACGAGATATTATGGATCTGAGCAACTTGAAACCTGCCGAAGGGGCGACCCAATCGAAACAGCGACTGGGGCGGGGGGAAGGGTCTGGACGCGGGGCCCACAGCTCGACCCGAGGCACAAAGGGACAGAGCAGCCGCTCCGGAGCGAAGAACCGTCCGATTTGGTTCGAGGGCGGGCAGATGCCCCTCTTCCGCCGAATCCCGAAGCACGGGTTCAACAACCCCCTTCGAACTGAGCACAACATCGCGAACGTGGGGCGGATTCAGGCGCTTGTTGATGAAGGACGCATCGATCCAAACGAGCCGGTGACGCCTGAGGTGCTCGAAGAGGTGGGGGCTGTCCGTGACGCCGAGCGCGTGAAAATTCTCGGCGATGGTCGCCTGGACGCCTCGCTTGAGGTTTCGGCGCATGCGTACAGCTCCTCCGCCAAGGAGAAAATCGAGAGCAGCGGCGGGTCGACCACAATCCTCGGGGACGAATAGCAGGGCGCCGTACGCTCCTCCTCAGCACGTTGGACCAAGAAGGGCTGACTGATGGCTGGATTTGCCGAGAGTATCCGAAACATCTGGAAGGTCGACGAGCTGCGCCAGCGAATTCTGTACACGCTGGGATTGCTCGTTGTGTACCGCCTGGGCACGTTCGTGACCCTGCCCGGTGTAAACGCAGCGGCCCTTTCTGAGATCAATGCGCAGCAGGGAGGCGGTGGGCTCTTTGGCTTCTTGGATATGTTCGTCGGCGGGGCCTTCATGCAGGCGGGCATCTTTGCCCTGGGCATTATGCCCTACATTACGGCGTCGATCATCATTCAGCTGATGGGGGCGGTCGTCCCGTACTTCCAGAAGCTACAACGGGAGGGGGAAGAAGGTCGTCGCCGAATTACGCAGCTCACGCGTTACGGCACGATCGGCATTACCGCCCTCCAGTCGATCGGGTACGCAATCAACTTGCTGGCCGGGGCGACCGGCCAGGCCGTGGTGATCAACTCCACGCTCTTCATGATCACGACGGTGATCGTGCTCACCAGCGGCACGGCCTTTGTGATGTGGCTTGGGGAACGGATCAGTGAGGATGGGATCGGGAACGGGATTTCCCTGATCATTATGATCGGGATTATTGCCTTCCTGCCCCAGGCCCTGGTGAACGAGGCCAGCATGGTCGGCGACAACATCTTCATCCTTCTGCTGGAGATTGGGGTGTGGGTTCTCGTGACAGGAGGGGTGGTCCTGATCTCGCAGGGCATGCGCCGGATTCCGGTGCAGTACGCCAAGCGAGTGGTCGGGCGCAAGGTGTACGGAGGCACCACCCAGTACCTGCCGCTTCGGGTGAACGCGGCGGGCGTGATGCCGATCATCTTTGCGCAGTCGATCATGTTCATCCCGTCCACGATCGCGTCGTTCTTCCCGAACAACGCGACGATGCAACAGATCGGGGGATGGTTCTCCGACATTAGCGGGCTTGGGTACTCGACGCTCTTCTTCTTCGTGGTGGTCTTCTTCACCTACTTCTACACCGCGATTACAGTGAACCCGAAGGAGATGGCCGACACAATGAAGCGTCAGGGTGGATTTATCCCGGGCATCCGGCCGGGCAAGCAGACGAGTGAGTTCATTGACACGATCCTGACCCGAATTACGCTGCCGGGATCGATTTTCCTCGGCATCGTGGCCATCCTTCCGGCCTTCGCCATGCGCGCCGGCGTCTCCCAGAGCTTTGCGATGTTCTACGGCGGCACGAGCCTGCTTATTCTTGTCCAGGTCACGCTGGATACCCTGCAGCAGATTGAGAGCCACCTCCTCATGCGCCACTACGATGGGTTCATGAAGAGTGGCAAGATGCGAGGCCGCCAGATGCGGTAGCGACGCCGACCCTGGTATGCGATGGCTCCTTTCCTTTTGGAACCGACTGTTCGACGCCCCTATGGTGCACCTGAAAAGCGAACGCGAAATTGAGCGGCTCCGCGAGAGTGCCGACCTCGTCGGTCGGACCCTCGCGGAGGTGGCCCGGCACGTGCAGCCGGGCGCCACGCTCAAGGAGATTGACGCGGTCGCGGAGGAGTTCATTCGAACACACGACGCAGAGCCCGCATTCAAAGGTTATGAGGTGGGCGGCAATGTTTTCCCGAACACCTTGTGCATGTCCGTAAATGATGTCGTGGTGCATGGCATCCCCACGGACTACGCCCTCCAGGAGGGAGACCTTCTGTCCGTTGATTGTGGGGCCAAGCTGAACGGGTATTTCGGCGACTACGCTTACACATTTGCCGTGGGGGACATCTCGGACGAGGACGCGGCCCTTTGCCGCACGACCTACGAGGCCCTACACAAAGGGATTGAGCAGGCAGTGGACGGACGACGCATTGGGGACATCAGCCATGCAGTGCAGTCCCACTGTGAGGCTCAGGGCTACGGGGTCGTCCGCGACCTCGTGGGCCACGGCATTGGACAGAGCCTGCATGAGGACCCGCAGGTGCCCAACTTCGGGGAGGCCGGGACGGGCCGGCGGCTTAAGCCGGGGCTGACGATGTGCATCGAGCCGATGATTAATCGCGGGACGTCAGAAATTACGACCGACGCCGACGGGTGGACCGTCCGCGCGGCCGACGGACTGCCGTCGGCACACTATGAGCACATGGTCGTTGTTCGGGAGGAGGAAGCAGAAATTCTGTCGACGTTTGACTACATCGAGGACGTAACCCACCCGCCCTACGAACGCAACGCTCTCAAAGAAA
Source organism: Salinivenus iranica (assembly GCA_002894665.1). Classification (GTDB taxonomy): domain Bacteria; phylum Bacteroidota; class Rhodothermia; order Rhodothermales; family Salinibacteraceae; genus Salinibacter; species Salinibacter iranicus. The sequence goes on along the minus strand of NCRB01000035.1, from coordinate 18,403 downwards.
CACCGACGCGCTAATGGCCAAGGAAGAAGCAATTGAAAAGGACGGGGAGGTCATTGAGGCGCTTCCCAACGCCCAGTTTCGCGTGCGCCTGGAAAACGGACACGAGATCCTCGGTCTGTTGTCCGGGAAGATGCGTATGAACTATATCAAGATTCTCCCCGGCGATCGGGTCAAGGTGGAGATGTCTCCGTATGACTTGTCGAAGGGACGAATTGTGTACCGGTATAAGAACTAGTCGCCCGCCGGCCCGGGAACGTCCGGTGCCGGGTGCTCCCAACGTGTTGCTGAACATCTGAACGAACCGACGACATCCCATGCCTCGAATTGCTGGAGTTGACGTACCTGATCACAAGCGGAGTGAGATTGCCCTGACCGAGATTTACGGCATCGGTCGGTCGCGGGCCAACGACGTACTGGAGGAGGCGGACCTCGACAAGGACTCGCGTCCCCGAGAGTGGTCCGAGAGTGAAACGAAGCAGGTGCGTCGGATCATTGAGGAAGAGTACACGGTGGAGGGCCAGCTCCGCACGGAGGAGCAAATGAATATCAAGCGCCTGATGGACATCGGGTGCTACCGGGGGCAGCGCCATCGCAAGGGACTGCCGGTGCGGGGGCAGCGGACCCGAACGAACGCCCGGACCCGTAAGGGCAAGCGGAAGACCGTGGCGGGCCGCAAGCAGTCGACGGAGAAGAAGTAGCATCTCCCGCGACGGCGCCACTACGATTTTCTTTGGAGAGACGATACGTTAGGACTCATGGCAGATGGAGACAAGAAAGGAAAGCGACGCGTTCGCAAGAAGAACGTGGTCGTCGAATCGAATGGTCGTGCATACGTCAAGGCGACGTTCAACAACGTCATCGTGACGATCACCGACCAGTATGGCAACACGATTTCGTGGGCCAGTGCCGGGAAGATGGGCTTCAAGGGCAGTCGAAAGAACACGCCCTACGCTGCCCAGAAAGCCGGTGAGGATGCCGCCCAGGAGGCGTACGACCTTGGGCTCCGCCGTGTCGACGTGTACGTAAAGGGACCGGGGTCCGGTCGTGAAGGCGCGATACGCGCCATGTCTGAGGTGGGCCTGGAGGTAGCGACGATCCGCGACGTGACGCCTCTCCCGCACAACGGCTGTCGCCCACCGAAGCGCCGTCGCGTATAACGAGTCGGGTTTTTGGATTGCGGATGGTGAGGGAGGCATCCACCGGCCGCAATCAATCCGAGATCAGAAATCCAAAACCGATTATTGCAGCATGGCTCGATATAGAGGTCCGAAACAGAAAATCGCGCGACGCTTCAAGGAACCCATCTTTGGGCCTTCGAAGGCGTTGGAGCGCAAGCCGTACCCTCCCGGGCAGCACGGGCAGTCCCGCCGCCGTCGCGAGAGCGAATACGCGGTCCAGCTGAAGGAGAAGCAGAAGGCGAAGTACACGTACGGGCTGCTTGAAAAGCAATTCAAGAACCTGTTCGACAAGGCGTCCCGAATGCAGGGGGTTACGGGCGAGAAGCTGCTCATCTTGCTGGAGGCGCGCCTCGACAACACCGTCTTCCGGATGGGGATTGCCCGTACCCGCCGGCAAGCCCGTCAGTTTGTGGCCCATCGTCACATCATGGTGAACGGCGACATTGTCGACATTCCGTCGTACGAGATGTCTCCCGACGACGTGGTTTCCGTAAAGCCGGGAAGCAAGGACCTCGAGGTGATTCAGGACAACGTTCAGCATCAGAAACGGACGTTCTCCTGGATCGATGTCGATCGGGAAGAGGTGAAGGGGAAGTTTATTGATTACCCGAATCGGGAAGAGATTCCGGAGAACATCGAAGAGCAGCTGATTGTCGAGCTCTACTCGAAGTAGTCCGCTGGAGCCGGGCGATGGGCTCGGCGTACTGGCCCGCATTGGACCGGGCGTATTACACGAACCGTTACCGCTTAGAAACTGCTGATCGATCGTATGGAAAACTACGGGCTTCACATGCCGGACGGCGTTCAGGTGGAAGAGGCCGAAGACACGACGGGTGAATTCGTCGTGGAGCCGCTGGAGCGCGGGTATGGCGTGACCATCGGAAATGCCCTCCGCCGCGTCCTTCTCTCCTCGCTTCGTGGACTGGCCATCACGGCCGTCAAGATTGATGGGGTGCAACATGAGTTCTCGACCATTGAGGGGGTCACGGAGGATGTGGCCGACATTATCCTGAACCTGAAGGAGGTCCGCTTCAAGGCCGACGAAATGCAGGAGGGGCACCTCCACCTCAGCCTGGAAGGCCCGGGCCATTGGACGGCGGCCGACATTGGGGAGGCCACTTCGGAGTATGAGGTTCTGAACCCGGAGCAGCACATTGCCACCCTGGCCGAGGACGCCACAGTGAATGTGGACTTGCGGGTGGGGCATGGCCGCGGCTACGTTCCCTCGGAGGAGAACAAGCGGGAAGACGATCCGATCGGCGTGATTGCCGTCGACTCCATCTTCACGCCGATCAAAAACGTGAAGTACTCGGTGGAGCCGACCCGTGTTGGACAGAAGATCGACTACGAGAAGCTGATCTTAGATGTCGACACGGACGGCTCGGTTACACCGGAAGAAGCGGTGACGCAGGCAGCATCCATTCTCCGCGACCACGTGAACTTCTTTATCCAGCTCGAGGAAGAGCCCGAGCCGATGGTTGAGGAGCAGGAGGTCGACGAGGAGGTCCAGCGCATCCGCGAGCTCCTTGCCCAGCCGGTTGATGAGCTCGACCTGTCGGTTCGGTCGCACAACTGCCTCAAGGCCGCGAGCATCAAGACGATTGGTGATCTGGTGCGTCGGGAGGAGGATGAGATGCTTAAGTTCCGCAACTTCGGTCGCAAGTCGCTCCAGGAGCTTGTGGAAGTTCTGGACGAGCGGGGGCTGGAGTTTGGCATGGACGTCGAGGAGTACCTGGAAGAACGAAAAACGACGAGTTAAGCGAGGAGCCGAGCGCATCGTTGGCCACAGCCCGGTCGTTCGTGTGCGCCGTATCCTTCGCGTGAGGCACTACACTGAATCTGTTATCGCAGGATTGTTATGCGACACCGCAAGAAAGGAAAGAAACTTGGCCGAACGTCCCCGCACCGCAAGCGGACCCTGCAGGCCCTCTCCAATGCCCTGATCGAGAATAAGAAGATCACCACAACGGTGGCGAAGGCGAAGGCGCTTCGTCCGTTTGTGGAGCCGCTCATCACGCGGGCCAAGGAGGATACGGAGCACAATCGCCGCCAAGTGTTTCGTCACCTGCAAAACAAAGAAACCATCAGCGAACTCTTCACCGAGGTTGCCGACCGGGTCGGAAACCGCCCTGGCGGATACACGCGCATCATCAAGCTGGGGCAGCGCTCGGGAGACGGAGCGGAGCTCGCGCTGATTGAGCTGGTGGATTACAACGACGTGCAGCCGTCCGGGACGGGAAGTGGTCGCTCGGGAGGCACGCGCCGGGGCAGCGGGAAGGGACGTCGGGACGACCGCGACGCCGCGTCCGACGACGCCCCGTCCGATGAGGCGGAGTCGGTGGGGACCGAGGACGCCGCTGACACGGCGACGGCGGAGGCCGAGGCGGACGATGCCGAAGACGCTGCAGATGCTGACGCGTCCGATGAGGCCTCGCCTGACGCCGACGCTGAGGAAGGCGACGAGCCGAAGAGCAACGGATAGGACCTCCTTTCAACTCCGATCTTACCCCCAGAGAGGCGTCGGCATGGCCGGCGCCTCTTTTGTTTTTGAGGGGCAATCGCCGGATCGCAGAAACCCACTGGATGCAGGAAGTGTAAAGACACCGTACGTCGCACTCCGCACGCACCCTCCGTTTCTGTATGATTCAGGCATCGGCCGTTCCTGAGCGGGACGAAATCGAAATCGACAACCGATTTGAGGATGACCTGAATGCACTTCTTGCCCAATGTCGGGAGCACCTGCCCACAGTGGACGAGGATATGATTCGCCGGGCCTTTCGCCTGAGCTACTGGGCCCATCGCAACGACTGGCGGGAGTCGGGGGAGCGTTACATCAGCCACCCACTCCAGGTGGCGACCATCGTGGCGCGCGACATCGGGCTCGACGATACCAGTGTGGCGGCTGCGCTGCTCCACGACGTGGTGGAGGACACCGAACTCTCTCTGGACCTGATCCGGGAGGAGTTTGGGGAGACGATGGCCTCGATTATCGATGGGCTTACAAAGATCAGTGGCGTATTCGAGAGCCGGGAGTTGGGGCAGGCCGAGAACGTCCGCAAGCTCATGCTTTCGATGGCGTCGGACCTCCGCGTCATCCTGGTGAAGTTCGCGGACCGGCTCCACAACATGCGCACCATTAAGCACCTTCCGAAGAAGAAGCGGCTCAAGAAGGCCAGCGAGACGCTCGATCTGTTTGCCCCGCTGGCCCACCGGTTTGGACTCTTTACGATCAAGAGCGAGCTGGAGGACCTGTCGTTCAAAACCCTTGACCCCGAGGCGTACCACCACATCGTGGATCGGCTGAAAGAGATGGCCGAGCAGCGAGAAGCGTACATTGCCCAGTTTGTCCAGCCGCTGGAGGAACGGCTCGCAGAAGAAGGGTATGAGTTCGAAATCTACGGGCGGGTGAAGAATGTGTACTCCATCCACCGGAAGATGAAGCGGAAGAATAAACCGATCGATGAGATCTACGACATCTTCGCGATCCGGGTGGTGCTTCAGAGCGACGGCAAGCGCGGCAAGGAAGATTGCTGGCGCGTCTACTCACTTGTGACGGATCTCTACAAGCCGCTCCCCGAACGCTTTCGCGACTTTATTTCGGTGCCGAAGTCGAACGGCTACCAAAGCTTGCACACGACGGTCTTTGGGCCGAAGGGGCGGCGCGTGGAGGTGCAAATTCGGACGCAGGAGATGCACGAGGTGGCGGAGCGAGGGGTGGCCGCGCACTGGAAGTACAAGGAGGGGAAGAAGAATGTCGACGAGGAGATGGAGAAATTCCTCGAGTGGGTGCGCGACCTCCTCGACAATCCGGAGCCCGACGAGGCGACAGAGTTCGTCAAAGAGTTTCGCCTCAACCTATACGACGAGGAGATCTACGTCTTTACCCCGCAGGGCGACTTGATGACGCTGCCGCAGGGGGCCACGCCGGTCGACTTCGCCTTCAAGGTGCACACGGAGGTGGGCATGCAGTGCATCGGGGCCAAGGTGAACGGCAAGATGGTGCCGCTCTCGCAGGAGCTCACCAGCGGGGATCAGGTGGAGATCATCACCTCCAAGAAGCAACAGCCGAACCCCGACTGGATGAACTTCGTGGTCACCCATAAGGCCCGCAGTCGGATCCGGCAGTGGACGAACGAAGAGCGCCGGAAGGCTGCCGAGCTGGGCCGCGAGATGTGGAAGAAGAAGAAAGACCGTGCCGACCTGGAAATCAGCGACCAGGACCTGCAACAGGTCGCGCACGAATTGAAGTTTCCCGATCTCCAACAGCTCTTCTACGAGATCGGGAAGGGGCTGTACGACCCGGGGGAACTCGTCGACCACATCAAGGGACAGGCCGACCCCGAGGAGGACGACGAGGAGGAGATTGAGGACGAGGAGGCCCTGAAGGAGCGATACGAGCGGTTTCTGGACTCGGCCCAGTCCACGGGCAAGCAAACCCTTGTGGTGAATGGCGAGGTGCAGGAGGACCTGGCGGTCAACTATGCCTCGTGCTGCAACCCCATCCCCGGCGACGAAGTGTTTGGGTTTGTGAGCAAAACCGGCACCATCAACATCCACCGGTCGAATTGCCAGAACGCGTCGGACCTCCTGGTCAATCAGGCCGATCGGATCCTGGACGTCGATTGGAGCCGACAGAAAGACGTGCAATTCGTGGCGGCCCTTCGCCTGATGGGCGAGGACCGGGTGGGCATGGTGAACGACATCACGGAAGTCATTTCGAAAAACCTGAAGACCAACATCCGGTCCATCACGATCGACACGGAAGATGGCATTTTCTCCGGCACCATCATGCTCCACGTGTCGGACCTCGAGCACCTGGAGCGTCTGATGGAGCGCCTGAAACGGATCGACGGCATCCACGGTGTCTATCGCTTCGAAGAATAGCCCGCCGATGACTGCCGATGCACTGCTTAGCGGTCCCGCGCGCCTGGTGGGCGTCGATGTTGGGACGAAGCGGGTGGGACTTGCAGTGTCCGACCCCCTCCAACTCTTCGCTCGGCCCCACGGCACCTATTCGCCCGACGACGCCCTCGATGAACTGGCGCGTCTTAACGAGGGCGACGGAGTCGACGCCGTGGTGGTGGGCTGGCCCCTGACCGAGGACGGCGGGGAGGACGAGGCGACGGAGATGGTACGGGCGTTCGTTGAGCGCATTGAGAAGGCGCTCCCGGAGCCCACGATCGCCCGCTCCGACGAACGGTACACGTCCGAGCGCGCCAAGGAGCTGCTCCGCCGGGCCGGGGTGTCGCAGCCCGGGCGGTACGACAAGGGGCGAGTCGATGCGGCCGCCGCGGCCGTCATCCTCCAGGATCACCTTGACGCCGCGGACGCGCCCCCTGCGAGCTAGGCAGATTCTCGGCGCTCTTCCTCATCCAAAATCCGGTGGGCGATGGTGCGCGTGAGGTCCGGCGCGTTTCCCCAGGCCCGATTATTGGCAATCACGTTGAGCAGCACGTCCTGGGCCTGGGCTCGGTACGTGAGCGCGGTGGCATCGAGCACCATATCGCGCGCCTCGTCGGTCTCACAGATCTCAGGGGCCGGGGCGTCAAACGGGTGCGCCATCGCATAGGCGTCCGCGTACTTCGTGTTGCGGGGCGTGAGGAGGCGCGCGACAGCCTGATCGTTGGCCGCCGAAAAGCGTTCGCCGCACCGCGCCCACTGATCCCGAATGGCCGGCAGCCAGGTCCAGTGGCTGAACACGTGCCCCAGCCCGCGGGTGGCAAGCCAGTCGAAATACCCGACGTCCATCAGATGCTCCGAGCGAAGCTCCACGTGGTACTGGATGGTGGAGGGCAGGGCGTCGAAGAACGCATCGAGCTGCTCCACATTGGCCTCGGGCGAGGGGCTGTCGGGCACCCGTCGATACTCCTGCTGAAAGAGGATGCCCTCCAGGCGGTCTCCCATCAGGTCGACGGCCGGCCGGTGGAAGGTGTCGACGTACGCCTCGGCGTCGAGGTAATCGGGGTTCTCGACGAACTCGCCGCCCCGGCGCAACCGCCGGCCGAAATACTGCCGCGGGGCCTTCAGCAAAAAGGACGCGTCGTCGGGGGCGTGGTCGAGGTAGTTGGAGAGGACGAAATAATTCGAGGAGGGCTCGTCCTGTTTGCGGAGCGGGCGGTAGAAGGTGAAGTCCAGCTCCAACACGTCGAAGTGGTCAAAGTACCCCCGGACGGACTCGATGGGCAGTTGCCGTTCCTCAAACGTGCGCCCCCCAAGCGTGCGCTTGCGGGACGAGATGCGGTTCCCAAACGTGTCCTCGGAGTAGATTTGGCCCAGCCACCCGGCGTACCGATCGCTGGCCGTGCCGAACCGAGCGTGCGGGTGGAGGTTGCGGAAGTCGAAGCGGTCGGCCGCCGCTCGACGGTCGTCGACCGAACGGGAGAGAGAAGGGGAAGACATCGGCTTAGAGGGGCGTCACGTCGAGGGAGAATCGGCCTCCACGGCCGTGCGAAGCTTGTCGTAGGTCGTCTGCAGGTCCTCCGGGAGCACCCGCGTGTCCGCGGTCGTTGTCATAAAGTTGGTATCGCCCTCCCAGCGCGGAACCACGTGCATGTGGAGGTGCTCGGGAATGCCGGCCCCGGACGCCGCGCCCAGGTTCATCCCCACGTTGAACCCTTCCGGCGACATGGTCTCGCGAAGCCACCGCAGGCACCGGTCGATGGTGGCTGCGAGGGCCTGTTGCTCCTCCGCGGTGAGCTCGGCGTACTCGGCCACCTCCCGATTGGGAAGGATGAGAAGGTGCCCGTTGTTGTACGGGTAGCGGTTCATAATGACGAACACGTGCTCTCCCCGCCAGAGAATTAGGTTCTCGCGGTCATTGTCCTCGTTGAGCAACTGCGTGAAGAGGGAGGCATCGTCCGGAGGGTCACGATCCGCCGCGCCCGAAACGTACTCCGAGCGCCAGGGGCTCCACATCCGATCCATGAGACAGGTAGGAATACCAAGAGAAGAGCCAGACGCTTGTTCACAAACTCTGGCCGGGGCCGGCAGTTCGCCACCCGTACACGAGTCCACGAAAATTACAGTCTTCTCGCTCCCGACGTGCCCATGCCGACCGCGTCCGTGTACGCCGATCTCCATACCCACTCGCAGTGCTCGGACGGACACCGTGCGCCTGCGGATCTCGTCCGACAGGCGACGGAGCGGGGCCTTGGGGTGCTTGCGCTCACGGATCACGATACCGTAGAGGGCCTCTCGGCGGCGGCCGACGCGGCCCGGGCCTGCGACATTCAGCTGGTTCCCGGCGTGGAGTTGAGCGTGACGGAGGCCGGGGACGAGGTGCATCTGCTGGCGTACGGAATCGATCCGACGCATCCGGCGCTCCAGGACCACCTCACAACGTTTCGCGAGGCCCGTCGGGACCGCGCATGGGCCATGGTAGAGCGTTTGCGGGACCGTGGCCTGTCGATTAGCGACGCCGCCGTCGTCGATGTGTTTTCGGGGTCGACGGCGCTGGGGCGTCCCCATGTCGCACGCATTCTCGTGGCGGCCGGGCACGTCGACACGGCGCGCGACGCGTTCGAGCAGTACCTTGGGCGCGACCGGCCGGGCTTCGTGGAAAAGCCCGACGTGCCGGCGGGGGCGGCGCTCCGCACAGTGCACGAGGCGGGCGGGGTGGGGGTTCTCGCGCACCCCGGGCACTGGACGAGTGCACGGCGCGTTCGGCGCCTGGTCGAGAAGGGGCTCGACGGGCTGGAGGTCGTGCACCCTTCCCACGACGCGTCCCTCCGCGGCTACTATGAACGACTGGCGGACGGGCACGGACTGTTTGCTACTGGCGGCTCGGACTACCACGGCGGCCCGCACCGCCCCGATGAGCAGATCGGGGGCATGGGCCTGACCCGGGACGAATGGGAACGTTGTCGGCCACATCTTGCGTAACACCGACCGCCTCAATCTCTTCCACTCTCTGTCCTGTCCCCATGCCGACCCAGATCGAAGGTGACCTCGTCGCCGGCGACCATCAGTTTGCGATCGTCGTGAGCCGCTTTAATGAGTTCATCACGGAGCAGATGGTCGATGGGGCCCTCGACACGCTTGAACGTCACGGCGTCGACACGGAGGCAGCCGTGACGGTCGTCCACGTGCCGGGGGCGCGCGAAATCCCGGTCGTTGCCCAGCGATGTGCCCGGTCGGGGACGTACGATGCCGTCCTGTGCATCGGGGCCGTGATTCGCGGGGCCACCGACCACTTCGACTACGTGTGCTCCGGGGTGTCGAGCGGCACCCAACAGGCGGCCATGGACACCGAAGTGCCGGTCATCTTTGGCGTCATTACGACGGACACGATCGAGCAGGCCATCGAACGGGCCGGGACGAAGGCGGGCAACAAGGGGCGCGACGCGGCCGCCGCGGCCCTCGAAATGGCAAACGTCATGGATCAGTTGCCCGGGTGAGGCCTGCGCGAGGGAGGCGTGATGCCGGGCTCCGAAAAGTTCACGCCAAGATCGCGACGCACCGGGAGCATCGCGAAACGTCTCCGAGACGTTTGCGTCGAAAGATCGTGGATACGAAATGGTGGGCGTAGCTCAGTTGGTTAGAGCGCCAGGTTGTGGTCCTGGAGGCCGTGGGTTCAAATCCCACCGCTCACCCACACACGACGGATGAGAGCCGTCGACTTGACTTATCGTGCCGCGTTCGTCTAGCCTGGTCCAGGACGCCGGCTTTTCACGCCGGTAACACGGGTTCAAATCCCGTACGCGGTACCGCCGAGCGCTCCGTGAGGGTGTCCCCTCCGGAGCGCTTTTTCTATTGGCCCCGGGAGGGGGAAGAGAGCTACAGCAAGAAAATGCTTCGGGGCGAGGTGACGAACGCCCACCAGGCGGACCGCACGCCCACCGCAAGAGTCACTGGAAAGAGGGCCCAGTGCAGGTCCTGGGGCCAGTACGGCCAGCCGACGGCCAGCACGAGGGCCGTGAGGGCCGTGGCGAGAAAGTAGTACCGCAGGCCCTTCGACGTGGGACGGCGCACCACCTGGCGGGCGGCAATCAGGTGGGTGGGCCAGGCCCAGAGGAGGTTCAAATTGTATGTAGTCACCGAGTAGGTGGAGATGAACCAGAGAAAGCAGAGCAGGAGGCCCACAGTGCCCACCGACGCAAACAACACCGCGTCGCCCCGGCCCGAGGGCGCGCGCCCCATGAGGGCCTGCCCGCCGGTCCACAGCACGATGAGCCCGAAAAAGCTCCACGCCAGCGTGGTGGGCCAGGTGGTGTTGCTCTCGGAGGCATGGTAGCCCTCCACCCATTGCACCGTGTCCGTGCGCGTGACCAGTGATCGGGGGATCCCATTCCCGGTTACGCGTGCATCGTCGAAGGCCTGCATCAGGTACTCGGGCAGGAACATGACCTCGTTGGGAGTGGCCTCACGATCGGCCGGGAGGCCCAGCGCCACGTCGAAGCCCACGTCCAGTGCCGGCCGCCGCTCCACGTACTCGTCCAGGAGGTGCCGAAAGCTCAGGTTCGGATTCGGATGGTCTCCGAAGGAGATGTCGTCACCGAGGGTGCGACGAAGGGCGTCCCGAATGCGGGTGGAGCAGTTGTCGAAGAAAAAATCGTACTGGTAGTATCGGTTGTTCGACTGGGCATTGGTCCGCAGGAACCGGTAGAGCTCGGTGCGCTGCTGGGGGGTGAGGTTCAGGCGCTGCTCAATTACGGGCCGCTGTTGCTCTTCATACACCTCCAGTGCCCGCGAGTACCGAGAGACGCTCAGGAAGTACCGAAGGTGGCCGTAGAGGAATTTTGGGATGAAGAGGGGATCGTTAAAGTTAAACGTCCCATAGTTGTAGAGCCGGTCGATCCCTTGCTCGGGGTCGTACACACGGATTGCGCTGTGTCCGGCAAATGTGTGCACCGGATCTCCTGGGAGGATCGTGATGAGCGAGATGCGCGAGTCCGCAGAGAGCCGACCGGGACCGGTCTGGGCCGTGGCGCAAGGGGGGGCAGACATGAGTACCAGAAGAAGGATCCCCAGCAGTCCCGCACACGAACGAACCATCGGGTAAGAAGGGCAATAAACAGGAAAGTCGACCCTCCAACGTTCCGACATCGGGCGGGTTCAGACCCCCCGCCACGTTCCCCGAACCAACCGCCACCCACCCGTGGGCCGAACGCAACGTGCCGCCGTCGTCCTCGACGCCCTTCGCGATCGCATTGACACCCCGACGACTGAACTGGAGTACGACACCCCGTACCAGCTCCTCGTGGCCGTCATCCTGTCGGCCCAGTGCACCGACGAGCGGGTGAACAAGGCCACCCCGGCCTTTTTCGAGGCGTACCCCACCGTGGAGGACCTGGCAGAGGCGACCCCGGACGACATCTATCCCTACATCCAGTCCATCACCTTTCCGAACAACAAGGCGGGCTACCTCGCCAAAACGGCCCGGCGGATTGTGGAGGCGTACGATGGCACGGTGCCGTCCAGCCTGCAGGAGTTACAGACGCTCACGGGCGTGGGCCGAAAAACCGCCCAGGTGGTCGCCAACGTGGCGTTCGGGGTAGACGCACTCCCGGTCGACACGCACGTCTTCCGGGTGGCCAACCGGATCGGCCTTGTGAAGGAATCCGCCGACACGCCTGAAAAGGTGGAGCAACAGCTCCGGCGTGTCATTCCCCGAGACGAATGGTCCGACGCGCACCACCTCCTCATCCTCCACGGCCGCTACACGTGCACGGCCCGGTCGCCAGACTGCGCCGACTGCCCGCTCTCCGATGTCTGCAAGCACTACGCCCGACTTCAACAGCTGCCGGCGGCCCGCACGGACCTCGACGCGTCCGCCGGCACCTACTACTGTAGCACCAGCGACCACTACTTCGATGAGCCGGACACGCACGTGGACCGGCACGACATCGAACAAGTTGCCTGCCCGTCCTGCGGCTCCATGCAGGTCTTTCGAACCCGCGACGGAACGCCGACGAAGCAGGTGAAGGACTACCGCGTAAACGGATAATCTCCGTCGCCGTCTTTCCCCGACCCGCTTTTTTCTTTACGCCCACCCGCCCCGCTGTCCCCATGGATTCCACCAAGCGCCACCTTCTCCTCATCCTCGACGGCTGGGGCCTCGCCGACGACCCGTCCGTAAGCGCCATCGAGCAGGCCGATACCCCGTTCGTCGATTCCCTGTTCGAGCGCTATCCCCACGCCACACTCAAGGCCTCGGGCCGCGCCGTGGGGTTGCCCGACGGCCAGATGGGCAACTCGGAGGTTGGGCACACCAACCTGGGCGCCGGGCGCGTGGTGTGGCAGGAGATTCTGCGGATCTCGAAGGCCATCGAGGACGAGTCCTTTTTCGAAAATGAGGCGCTCGTGTCCGCCGCCCGACACGCCCGCGAGAACGATCAGAAGCTGCATCTGATGGGGTGCTTCTCGGACGGCGGCGTACACAGCCACCTGGAGCACCTGTACGGCCTGTTGGAGTTGGCCCGCCGCGAGGACCTGGCCCCGGAGCAGGTCTGCGTCCACGCCTTCACCGACGGGCGTGACACCGACCCGCACGGCGGCGTCGACTACGTTCGGCAGTTCCAGGACGCGGCGGCGGACATGGGCGTGGGGCAGCTCGTCTCCATCATCGGCCGCTACTACGCCATGGACCGGGACGAGCGCTGGGAGCGCACGGAGCGCGCGTACCGACTGCTGACGGAGGGAACGGGAGCGGCCTTCGACGACCCGGAGGCGGCCCTGGAGGCCAGCTACGAGGACGATGTGACCGACGAGTTCGTGGAGCCCCGTCGCATCCGCACCGAGGCCGAGGCGGCCTTCGGAGATCATGGGACGCGGGTGGAGGACGGGGACGCCGTCATCTACTACAACTTCCGGGCGGACCGGGCCCGCCAGCTCACGCGTGCCTTTACCGATGCGGCGTTCGACGGCTTTGACCGGGAGCGGCCCGACGACCTCCGCTTCGTGACGATGGCGCCGTACGACGAATCGTTCGATGTGCCCGTGGCCTTCGACAAGGTCAACCTGAAAGAGACCCTCGGCGAGGCCATCAGCGAGCGAGGCGGGCGCCAGCTGCGCGTGGCCGAGACGGAGAAGTACGCCCATGTCACCTACTTCTTCAGCGGGGGGCGCGAGGCGGCGTTTGAGGGCGAGGACCGCATCCTGGTGCCGTCGCCCGACGTGGCGACCTACGACCTGCAGCCCGAGATGAGCGCGCCCGAGGTGGCGGAGCGCACGGCTGACGCGCTCAGGAAAACCGACTACAACCTCGTCGTCCTCAACTTTGCCAACCCGGACATGGTGGGGCACACGGGCGACTTCGACGCGGCGGTGGCGGCGTGCGAGGCGGTCGACGCGGCGGCCCGGACCGTGGTTGAGGCGGCCCGGTCACAGGACTATTCCGTGAGTGTCATTGCCGATCACGGCAACGCGGACAAGTTGCGCAACCCCGACGGCTCGCCGCATACGGCCCACACCACGGCCCTCGTCCCGCACGTCATCCTCAAGGATGGAGTCGACGGGCCGATCCAGGACGGAAAGCTGGGCGACGTGGCCCCCACGATCCTCGCGCTTCTGGACGAGGACATCCCGGACGCCATGGACGGCGACGTGCTCGTGTCCTAGCGGCTGTGCCGTTGGGGAGGGCGGAGCCGAGGGCGAGGAGAAAGGCCTCCCCTGCCCGAATCGCCGGCTCGGATCACGTGCGTCGCCGGGGAGGCCCCTCCGAGACACCTATTCGACGGTGGGGACGGCGGGGAGGCGGGTCTGCACGGTGCCGTCGGTTCCCACGACGCGATCGAGGACGCGCCGGTGCCGCCACAGCTTCCGCTCCAGTGGGGTGGAGAGGATCGCGTGCCACAGCTGGGTCGCCTGCGTGGAAAAGCTCTCGTTCAGGCGCTCGAGGACCGTCTGCGGGCGAGGCAGCTCCCGGGTGCGGTACGGCCCGTCGCCCAGGTTGGCGGCCTGTCCCGCCATCGCAATGGCGGACTGGAGCGAGCCCAGCGTGTCCACGAGGCCGACCTCGCGGGCGTCCTGCCCCGACCACACGCGGCCCTGCGCCACCTCGTGCACCGCGGAGGTGTCCATGCCCCGCCCCTCGGCCACGCGCTCCAGGAAGGTGTTGTACGTCTGGTCGATCGACTGGCCAATCAGGCGCCGTTCCTGTGAAGAGAGCGGGCGGCTCGACGAGTACATGTCCGCGTACGGGCTGGTTTGCACCCCGTCGAAGGTAACGCCCAGCTGGTCCTCAAAGAGCTCCTGCGTGTTAAGCAGAAGGCCGATGACCCCGATGGAGCCGGTGACGGTCGTCGGGTTGGCCACGATCGAGTCGGCCGCCGCGGCGAGGTAGTACCCGCCGGAGGCCGCCACGTCGCCCATCGACACGATGACCGGCTTCTCCTGGGCCGTCCGATCCACGGCCCGCCACATGGCCTCCGAGGCAGAGGCGCTGCCGCCCGGCGAGTTCACGCGGAGCACCACGGCCTTCGTCGACGCGTTGGTTCGTGCCTCCTCCAGCGCATCAATCAGGGTGCCGGCGCCGAGGGATTGCTGGCCGCCGAACGGGCTCTCGCTCGGGTCGCCCGGCACGATGCTGCCCTCCGCGTACACCACGTCGATCGTGCCCGTGCCGGTGTACGTCACCCCGGCGCTGGAGGCCGAGATGCGTTTGTACTTGGAGAGGGACACCGTCGGCAGGCCCGACGTTGTGGGGGAGGTGGGAACCAGGTCCTCCAGCACGTCGCGCACCTCGTCCTCGTAGTAGAGGCCGTCCACCAGCCCTTCCTCCACCGCGGCGGAGGCGGTGAGCAGGGGCGTCTCATCGGCCATCTGGTCCAGGGCCTCGGCGGAGAGGGACCGGTCGGCCGCAATCGCCTCGGTGAACTGGGTGTTGATCGTGTTCAGGAGGGCGTTGAGCTGCAGGCGGTTTTCCTCCGACAGGTCCGAGCGGACAAAGGTCTCCGCGGCGCTCTTGAACTTGCCGGCTCGGATCACCTGAGGCTCCACGCCCAGCTTCTCAAACGCTCCCTCGAAGAACGACAGGATGGTCGCAAAGCCGTTGTACTCAAAGCTCGACTGCGGGCCCACGTAGACGCTATCGGCCGCGCTGGCGACGAAGTAGTCCTTCTCGCTCATTCCAAACTCCTCGCTGGACGCGATGACCGGCGTTCCGCTCGCCGAGACCCGCTTCACGGCCTGGCGAACCTCCTCCAGGGTGCCCCACTGCGACGAGGTGCCCTTCATGCGGAGCCACACCGCCTCGATCCGGTCGTCCTGTGCGGCATTTCGGAGGGCCGTCTGCAGGTCCCGCAGGTCGTAGGTGGGGCCCTCGCCGAAGGCCTGCCGGAAGGGATCGTCGGCTGCCTTCTCGGGGATCGTTCCCTGGAGCGGCACCGTGAGCACCGACCCGTCCGTCACCGACGGCGCCGTGTCGGTCGACAGCGCCAGGGCGAAGAAAAAGAAGACGACGACGAAAACAACGAGGCCGAACGCAAGGAGCGTCCCGAGGACACTGGCAGCGAGCGTCGAGAGAAAGCGCATAGGGCAGTGGGCGAGCGAGAAGGAACGAGACGGGCGGGCCGCGGCAACAACGCCGCCGACGGCACACCGGTGCTGTATGCGGGGGGCAGGCGAGCGTTTCGGTGGGAGCGCTTACGCGGCGTCTCCCCGCCAAAAGGAAACCTGATGCGACGACGCATGTACAGCATAGCGATCTCAACGACCTCTCACTGCCGGTCCTCGGCCCTGAGGCCGTAGGGGGGCTGAGAGGTTTTCCGCACTGGGAAGGCAGGATAACCGCGTCCGTAATAACGTGAGCAGGAGCACTGATGGCGCCACACCGGGACGGGACGAGCGTCCGTCCCTCAGCGATCGGGAGCGGACCATCCTCCGCCTGGTCGTTGAAGGCTTTGTCGATTCGGCGGGGCCCGTGGGCTCGCGCCGTCTCGCCAAAAACAGTTCGCTGGACCTCAGTGCCGCCTCCATCCGCAACACGATGGCGGACCTGGAGGACATGGGGTACCTCGATCACCCCTACACCTCCGCCGGACGTGTGCCCACCCGGCTCGGCTACCGCACCTTCGTGGACGACCTGATGAACAAGCCGGAGCTGTCGCCGGTGGAGCGGCAGGTGCTTCGGATGAAGCTGGCCCGCCTGGCCGATGACACCGAGCAGTTGCTGCGGGAGAGCACGCGCCTGCTCAGCAAGCTGTCCAACCTCCTGGGCATTGCACTCACCCCGCGCCTCTCGACGGGCGTGCTGGAGCGGATCGACATTGTGCCGCTCTCGGACAACCGCATTATGTTTGTCCTGAGCGTGCGCGGGGGGCTCGTGAAGACCATCGTGCTCAGCTTCGAATCGGACCTGAACCGGTCGGAAATCGACCGGGTGGTGTCCATCCTGAACGAGCGGCTGGCCGGCCTCACCCTCCAGGAAATCCGCGAGACCCACGAGGAACGCATGAAGGACCTGCGCGACGACACCGGCCTCGTGCAGCTGGTCATGAAGGAGTCGGCCCTGCTGTTTAGCGAGCCGGAGGAGGGGCGGCTGCAGTTCGACGGCACGCAGAACATTCTCGCGCAGCCCGAATTCCAGGAGCCGGACGATATTCGCCACCTGATCGAAACAATCGAGGACGAGGATCGGGTGGTGCAGGTTCTCGAAAACCTATTCGAATCCGACCCCGACGCTGTGGGGCAGGCCACCGTTCGTATCGGCAGCACGGAGGATGAGGAAGAGATGGATGCCTACTCCATCGTCACCTCGCCCTACCAGCTGGGCGATACGATCGGCACGCTCGGCGTCATCGGACCCCCCCGCATGGACTACGCCCGCGCCGTGGCCCTGGTTGAGAGTGCCGCCCACGCGGTTAATCGGCCCGCGGACGATGCGTCCTCGGATGCCCCTGAGGGGCGTGACGACTAACAATCCCGATCGACGCCCGATGTAGGGAAGCCCGATAGGGGCCCCTGGACCCTCGTCTCTCAAAGCGTGCCTGAGAGCGACAACGGCAATCTGTTTTGTTTGAGGCTCTACCGATCGCGCAAGCCCGCTTGTACGCCCATGCACTCCTACCGTCCGCTCCATCGGAGGGAAGGAGCCTTTTCGTTATTGGACGAGTTTCTGGCTCCGGGTCGAGCCCCGAAGGGACGATCGTTGATCGAGGGCTTGGGCGGTCCCCGGCGGCCGGTCCAGGTCCTATGAGCGCCAGTGCCGACGCCCCGTTCGTTGTTCACCCATCTTGTCTCTAAACCCTACTCCCAACGTGAGCACAAACGCCACCAATGGCTCCCAGACGACCGACGATCTGCCCGAGACGGCGGACGAAAACGAGACGTCCGCCGACGGCCCCCCCGATGCGTCGGAGGACGCAGCGGGAGCACCGGACGAGCGGATCGACGAGCTGGAGGCGCAAGTCGAGTCCCTGAAGGACGAGCGCGACGAGCTCAACGAGCGCCTGCTCCGCAAGGCCGCCGAGTTCGATAACTTCCGGCGCCGGATGAAGCGCGAGAAGGAACGGCGCTACACGAACGGCAAGCTCGACGTCATCGAGCCGCTTTTGGAGGTTGTTGACGATTTTGAACGGTCGATGGAGGCGACCAAGGACCTGGAGGACGCGCAGGACGCCGAGTCGGCCTACGAGTCGCTGAAGGGAGGGGTCGAGATGGTATTCCGTAAATTCCGGGACACCCTGGAAACCCTGGGGGTGGAGCCGATTGAAGCCGAGGGCGAGCCCTTCGACGAGAACCTGCACGAGGCGATGATGCGTCAGCCCACGGACGACGCGGAGCCGGGGACGGTGCTCCACGAGATTCGGAAAGGGTACCGCATGGGAGACCGCGTGGTGCGGCACAGCCGGGTAGTGGTCGCCGCTCAGGAGGAAGAGGGAGAATAGGAAGCGGGCGCCTGCCCAGTGCTGCCGCATCCCGGGGCCCGACGCTTGTTTTGAATTGAGGTCAATCTACGTTTATGCCGCGCGATTACTACGACATTCTGGGGGTCGATTCCGACGCCTCCGAAAAAGAGATCAAGAAAGCGTACCGGGAGAAGGCCATGGAGTACCACCCGGACCGCAACCCGGACGACCCGGAGGCCGAGAAAAAGTTCAAGGAGGCCTCGGAGGCGTACGAGGTGCTTTCGGACACTGAGCAGCGCCGGCGCTACGACCAGTACGGCCACGCGGGCGTCAATCAGAATGGAGGCGGCGGGCGTGGTCGCGGTCGGGGGCGCGGTGGCTTCCACGACGTGGAGGACATCTTCAGCGCCTTCGACGAGATCTTTGGCGGGCGGGGGG
>NCRB01000034.1 GCA_002894665.1 Salinivenus iranica | reverse complement strand
GGGCGGGGGCGGCCGCCCGCAGTTGGCCTCCGCGGGGGGACGGGACACGGAGAAACTGGACGAGGTGCTCGCGTCCGTCCCCGATCTGGTGCGTGATCAGCTGTCGTAGATCGCGAACCCCCCCGGTTCCGTGCCACTTCGTTCCGAACGGCACGGCACGGATCGCCGGTCCGAACGCAGCCCGAGGCGCCCGCCGACCGTCCGATCCCACCTGTGTTTGGAATTGGGCCTGGGAAACTGATGCGGCCGTGGTGTGCGTCGGGCCGTGGCGAGGCGCATTCCTAAAGCCATCCCGACCGAAGTTCCGGAGGGACGCAATGAGGAAATCTCCTTGACGCCCCGATTCACTTTCAACCCAAAGAGGATTCCGCCCTCCGACAAGCGGACCCTCCCGAAAATGCGCTGAGCGGTCGGGGCAGCGGAAACGTTCGGCAGAGGAGTCGTTGAAAGGGATGTCTGTTTTGATCAGCGACTGCTTCCCATGCGTCCCCTCCGCTTCCTTGTCGTCTTCTTCGGGGCCTTTGTCCTAGGGGCGATCGTTCGGGGGGGCAGCGTGCAGGGATCGGCGTCGCCGGATGTTACCCTCAGCTCTCCACGTCTGGAGACGGAGGCGCTCCCGGGCATCTCTTCTGTCTCCGCGGACCTAAATCCCTGGGGGCGCCTCCCTGCCGCTGAAAACAACCGGTGGTCCGGGGACGCCGAAGAGGAGGAGTCGGCCGACGGGGACTCGTTCCTGGTCGTTTCGGCTCGCCGTTTGGGGCCGAACGTCCCGCAGGTCCGTAGCGCCGGACGCACGTCTGTCCCCCTCGGACGGACGTGCGCCGAACTGTGTGTCTTTCTGTGCTGATCCTCGTCCGGGTGCACCCTGTGCCCCTGGTTCTTCGGGGGAGAGGTCGTTCAGCCTCCCGGTAGGGCGGAGAGAAGGCCGTCGAAGGTGAGGGGCACCCGATCCATCGTTTCCGCCGTCGTTTCTCGGTGGCGGAGGTTTCCCTCCTTTCGTGACCGGACCGTACCCACACGGTCCGTATCTTGACGGACAAGTACGAGGCATCAGCCATGACGACTGACGCACCATCCTCCCACGACGACGCAAATAGCGAAGACACGTCCACCCGTCTCGCTTTCAACTTCTTTATGGGGGCCCTCCTGTTGGCCGTGCTCTCGGCCCTCTGGGTGCTGTTTCAAATGGCGTTTCTGTAGCAATCAGACAGGGCGTCGGCCCGGGAGCCGACAGCGGAGGCTCAGGCCGGCGCCTGTTCGTTTTCACCACCGACTGTTTCTAGGCATGAGAAATCGACTACACAATGACGCAACGACGAAAGACCAAACTGCTTGTTTTCCTCGGGGTCGCGGACCTTGCCTGTTTTGCGCTTGGCAACATGCAATACGGGGACATCTGGAGCGGGCTTGGGGTCGTCGGTCTCCTGCTCTTGCTCGCGCTCTTTGAGTATCTGTAGGGCGGACCGGGTCGCCCCAGTTCGGGCACTGGTCCGGTGACGGCCTCCCGCGGCCGCCCCGTGTAGTGCGATCGACTCAGGCCCTGTGTTCACAGCGATTTAGCGCCGTCCTGGGCCCGTTGCCCGGAACGCATGCCTCCAGCCAGAGGTATTGCATAGCCGACAAACCAACGGTGGGGTGGCAGAGCCTGGCTGATTGCACCGGTCTCGAAAACCGGAGGGCCCGCAATGGGTCCCGGGGGTTCAAATCCCTCCCCCACCGCCGCTTTCATCCCGTCTGAGCGTACGGCTCGGACGGGATGTTTCTCGTTGGGGCCCGCGGGTCCACTCCGTGGGAGCGGAGCGCCTGTCTGCTCTATCAGCGGGCCTGCGCACGGGTTCAGGCCCCTCAACCTCCGTTATTGCAGGTTCATTCAGTGTCTAATAGGCCGACCCCGACGGGGCGCACAGCGCCGCGTCCCGACGACGTTTCTCCTGGGAACGGTGTTTCTCCTGGGGAGGGCGTCCGGCCCTCGAGTAGGAGGGCTCTTTGCGGAGCATGATCCCGTACGCGCAGGAGCCGACCTTGAGGCCCGACGGGTTTATGAGCCGGGCCCTCGCCCGTCGGGCTGAAGATTCGTCCGCTTGTTGTTGCGGTACAGCACCACGTGGTCGACCCCGGCTACGTGCCGGGCCGTCTCTTCGATTTGGATGCGAGCGCGGGGGGTGTCACACACGCCCCGAAGCCCTGTGAGTCGGCCCGTCAGATAGACGTGTGCCGTATCGCCCGCAACCGTTGCGTGGTCGAACGTAAGGGTTTCGTTCGTTCGGCTCATGAAGTGTCGGGCGCCGCCCACGGAGTCGCGATCGAGGGCGAAGAGGGTCTTAAGGGCGGCGGAAAGGCGGGAGGTTGTGGAGCAGGCCGGGACGTCCACAAACACGACGTCGTCACAGCCCCGGTCGGGCGGGCCCTGCGGATCGCGCAGCAGGGCGAGGGAGACGCGCGAGTCGGGTGTGGTCGTGTCGGTGCAGGTGGACGGGCCGGATTGTGGGGAGGGACTCGTAGGTCTCGTCAGCCAGAATGTAAATGTCAGAAGGCTGACGAACACGAGTGTACCCCACACACGGCGCCGCGTCATTGGTGTCGGTCCGTTGATGAGAAGAGTCAGGCATCGCTTCTACGAGCATCGTCCGGCTGAGGTGCGCGGGGGACGATGCGCGGGACGATGGGGCGCTGGCGAAAGAATAGACGAGCCGGACCAGGTCGAGTTACACCAGCGGTGGAATCGAGGCTCTGAATTGTGTGAATGAGAGAGGTGCGCCCCGACCGGGGTTCTTTCCACGCCGACACCGTGGGCCAACTGAAGCCCCTGGGGCGAGCCCTTCCCGCCGGCCAGGGAAAATGGTTTGCCAAGAGCCCGTACGGCGTCGAGGTCTCCCCGGTTGTCCTCGTCCCGCCCCTTGGGCGGACGCTTAGGCGAACCGACGAGCGCGGGGAAAGAGAATGTTGTTTTCTTTGTGGACGTGGCGATGCATGTCGGCCTCCAGCTCGCGGAGTCTGTCGAGGGCGGCCTGTAAGGGGGCGCCGGCCCCTTCGGGAGGGGTGTAGTCGTTGGTGAGGGTGCGAAGCCGCTTCAGCATCGCGCCGGCATCGTCGTGCTCGGCAACCATTTGTTCGACGGCGTTCGAGTCGAGGGTCGATCCGTCCGGCAGGATGCGACCCTTTGCCAGGGTGCGAATCGCCGGGAAGACATACGCCTCCTCACTCTCCATGTGGTCTTCGAGCTCCGCTTTGAGGGTGTCAAAGACCTCGCGCACCGGGCCGAGCCAGTCCACATCGTCGCTGTGGGCGTGGGTGACCTTCGCGAGCAGGTCCTGGAGGCGGGGCAGCTCGCGCCGTAGGAAGGTATGGTGGGTGTCGACGATGTGATCGATCAGATCGTCGAGCGGCCGGCTCGTCCAGTCGGGCGCCTCCGCGGTGGTCGTGGCGGCAGGGACGGCGTCGAGCATGCGGGCGACGGTGTCGGGGTCAAGGTCCTGTGCACGAGCGGCCTGGGCCAGCGACTGGTCGCCGCCACAGCAGTAGTCGATGCCCAGCTCGTCAAAGATGCGGGCTCGTTCCGGCGCTTCGGTTACGAGCTCTCCGATCGGGGTTTGGGGGGATGGGCGCATGGATCCGGGAGGAATCTAAAAGGACGTACGCAGGGAGAGATAGCAGTTTGTAAATATTTCGGAGTCTCTTATCCTAATTAGTCGGAGGGAGCAGGTTCCTCGGGGCGTCTCGTGCGACGCATGTGGTCCCGGGGCTACGCCTCGCTGTGGGCGTTGGTGGTGAGGGAGTGGATCCAGCGGGCGTAGCCGAAGGAGTGGTCGGAGGAGAGGGCAGGGGGCGACCCCTGCGAGAAGAGGTAATTCCCGATCTGCTGCAGCGTGCCTGCGAGGACGTCGGGAGTCCCTTTCGCCTCTACGCAGATGGTCCAGGCCCGGTGCGTGTCAGAGCGTACCCGGGTGAGTTCAATCTCCGCCGTTGCGGGCGACGGTTCGATGAGGTGGTCGAGCAGTTCGTGTTGCTCCTCCGGGCCAATCGTTCGTTGCACTCGCTCTTTGTGAACGGGGACCCAGAGGCCGGTCGGATCGTCGTCGAACAGGTCGTGGTGCTGTTTCTTCGTCGGGAAGCTCCACTTCACCCACCGTTCTCGCACACCGGTGACCTGATCGCCAAACTGAATGTGGTGTCGGTCCCCGAGACGGTGCTTGGTCTCCACCTGTCCCTCCCGGAGTTTTACGTTCATGGCCGGGTCGTCGGAGACAAGGTACAGGTCGGTCCGGGCCGATTCTGCTTGGGCCCCGAGGAGGTCGATCCAGTCGGTGACGGCTGAGGGCGGGGTCCCTTCGACGAACCACCGGACTTCGAGTGTGTCGACCATGGAGGGGAGGGGATTGGTAGCAGAGATGATTTGAACAGTTTATATAACGGCGACGACAGGGCTCGGATCGTGTAAGCATCCTGAATTTCCCGGTCTGCGTCGTTACCTTGGGGGGTGTGTCGATTGATTTTGATTCATCTTCGACTTGCATCGTGCGGCGCTCCTTGTTGGGCCGAGGGCGACTGGCCCTCTTTCTCGTCGTTGGGTACTTAGGGACGCTCGCGGCTCCGGCGGGGGCGCAGGGCATCGATCGGGTGGGGACGGATCCCTACGAGGTGGTGTATCGTCCCGATTCCGTGGAGTATCGGGTGTACGAGGGCCCTCGCTTTGATCTTATCTATCAGTCCGGGAGTGCCGACATGGCCCGGCGGACGATGGGGGCTATGAATCGGAGTTGGTCGGGGACGGAGGCGTTGGTGGGCCCGGTGGCCTCCGATGTTCAGATGCCGGTCGTAATCAACAACTTCACCGATCGGTCCAACGGAATTGTCGATCCCGTTCCGTTTCGTCAAGAGATTGAGGCGCCCAGCCTGAAGTCGGATCCGCTGATGGCGCACGCCCCCTCCTGGCCCGCGCTCGTTGGGCCTCATGAGGCGGTGCACGCCGCACACGCCGAGGTCGACCCGGGGGGCGGGGTTGGGGCGCTTCTCCGGCCCTTTGCGCCTGACGTGGCGCGCTCCATGAACCTGACGGCCCCGGCCGGCCTCATTGAAGGCGCCGCGGTCTACCGGGAGAGTCGACTGGGGGAGGGCGGCGGGCGTCTGAACACGCCGCTGTTCACGATGAAGATGAAGGCGGCCCTGTTGTCCGACGACCCGTGGAGCCTCACGCAAATGCTGGCGTCGCCGGCGTACACCCAGCCCTTTAACCGCCATTACATTGGGGGCGGGCATGCCTTCGAATATCTGGCCGAGCGGGGCGATTCGGTGTCGACGGCCTTTTTCTCAACGGCGGTGGGGGCCCATAATCGCGTGCCTGTCCTTGGGCATGGCCTGTGGTTGGGCCGGGCGACGGGTCAGCGACCGGGGGCGCTCCGGGACGAACTGCGGTCGAAGCTGCGCGAGACGTACGAGGACGAGCTGGAGCGCCGGGCGCCCTTTACGACGCCGACCGTGGTGGCGGGGGCGGAGGGGCGCAACCACCGTCGGCCGTACTGGCTTTCCGACAGCACCCTGGTGGCGTACGTCGAGGGCTACGAGACGCGACCGGGCTTCTATCGGATTGACGCCCGCTCGGGAGACCGGGCGCCCCTTCGCATCCAGTCGATCACGGAGGACTACACCTACAGCCTGGGGCCGGATACCTCGGCCCTGTTCGCCTCCCGCTACGTGCAGCGCCCCTTGGTTTCCCGGCAGCGCACCGCCGAGGTCGAGCGCATCCCGCTCCGCGGGGGCGCGCCCACACAACTCACGAGGCAGGGCCGCGCCTTTGCCCCGGCCCCGACCGACCAGGGGTCGTTGTACGTCGCCACCAACGACGGCCCCTTTGCCCGGTGGAGCGTCGTGGCCGACGACGGGTCCACGCGGCCGCTCACGCCCGCCGGGCCGTTCCAAATCCGCGAGATCGCGCCCTCGCCCACCGATGCCCGCATCGCCGTGCTCGTTCACCAGGACGGCGACCAGCGCATTTATCGTGCCCGGGCGCCAAACGGATCGGCGTCCACGCTCCGGCCCTGGGTCGACCTCCAGGCAGGCGTGATCTACGACATCAGCTGGGGGCCAGAGGGGCGGTATCTCTTGTTCTCCGGCGAGCGGGGCACCGCGGCCAACATCTACGCCCACGACACCGACACCGGAGAGACGGTTCAGCTGACCAATGTTCGGTTTGGGGCCATCGAGCCCGCCCTGTCCCCGAACGGCGCGACGCTTGCGTTCGTCCGCTACCGCCATGAACGTCACGACCTGGTTCGCCATCCCTTTCGCCCAAAATCGAGGGCGCCCCTTCCGGACTCGGCGGTCCAGGAGGGGCCGCCGCTGTCGATGGGGCAGGAGGCCGACACCGACGCCTACGAGGAAAACATCTCTAAGATGAAAGACCGCTCGACCGAGTACGCGGCCGGGCACCACCTCGTGCCCCGCATGGTGTATCCGATCCTTCAGGGGAGCGACGGGGCCGAGTGGACGGGCGAGGGGCCGACGCAGGCGCCGCTTGGACTCGGGGTCGGAGTGGGGGTTGCGGGCAGCGATCCGCTCCAGCGATGGGCCTACACGGCGCGAACGTGGTGGCAAGACGGGCGCCTCTGGGGCGAGGCGAAGCTGCAAACGGGGACGTACCGGCTTCGTCCTTCTGTCTCCGTGTACAACCGAGCATTTACCGGAGGGACCCAGGGGGCTGGAGACGTCAGCTCTCGGTCCTCGGTGGAGGAGCGTGGCGTCAACCTTGGGCTGCAGCTTCCCGTTGCGCTTCAGTCGAACGTGTATCGGTCCGCTCTTCGGCTTCGGCTCGACACCGAGGCCCGTCAGACGCGTCTCCGGGGGGAGGCCGGGGGCGGTGCCTATACTTCTCGGCTCACCCTCTCGCCGTCCCTTCGGGGGGCGTATCGACTGCAGCGAAATCGACGCGACGTGGTGCCCAATACGGGGCTCGTGTTTCAGGCGCAGGGGACGGTTGATGCCTGGACCAATCGGGGGCGCGGAACGGTCGCGGGCGTCGTGGGGGCCGACGTGTATCTTCCCTTCCTGCGCGACACCCATACCGGCATCCGGCTCGGCACGCGCGTGCTGTCTCAGCGAGAGGGGGGCATATACAATGTCGGCACCTTCGTGCCACGTGGATTCGACGTGGGGAGGCTGCCGGCCGGCACCTTCCTGCAGTTCGAGACGGAGGTGACGCAGCCGCTGTGGTACATCGATGATGGGCTCTTGCTGGCCCCTGTTTACGCCGAGGCCCTCTCCGCGTACGGCTTTGGCGAGTCGATGGGGCGCGTTCAGGGCCGGGCCTGGACGGAGGTGTTCACCTCTCTCGGGGCCGGCATTCAGTTGGAGGCTCGGTTCTTTTACAACCTGCAGGTGGATCTCCGGATCGGGGTGGCGTACCAGCCGCGCCTGGATCAGGGAACGGTCATTCGTCGCTAGGGAGGAGGGGGGGACGAGAACGAAAAAGAGTCGTGAAGTATGCGGTGGACGGGAGGAAGACTGAGGCGGAGCAGGGGGCTGGAAGCCGCGGCCCCGAACTTTGGCCCGCAACGCACGTTCGTTTCTCTCCACGATTTTCGGAATCAGTCCTCCATCTACACCTTATGGAGCAGGAAACGCTGACGTGTAAGACGTGCGGTTGTGAAAGTCTCCGTCCGATGCAGGTGGTCCTTGACGACGAAGATGAGGAGGTGCGCCACTTGCTCGGGGAAGAGCAGGAGTCGCGATTTTATAGCTGCCAGTTGTGCGGAGACAACTGGCTCTCCGTCAAGGAGAAAACTGCCGCGGGAGATTGCACCATCACGTTCGTTCACCAGATGGGGACGTCGCCGGTCCTGAAGCGAGTGGCTCACATGGACAATCCCATTGTGGTCTCGGATGAGAACGTAGAGGAATGGGAATACTACAAGGGGGACGAGCCCGTACCGGAAGACACATGGCGGGACCTGCTGTCCGACCGCCGCGAGACGCTCAAGGCGACCTGTATGAACTGATCCAGGAGCCCTATTTTGGAGACCCGAAACGCCGGAGGGCACCGACCCTCGGGCGTTTCGTATTGAGGGGAACTGTCGAGGACTCAGCGGGACGCCAGGGCCTCTTGAATGGTGTCGGTCAGGTCGGTGCGGGTGAAGGGCTTGCTGACATACTCGTCAAATCCGGCCTCCAGAAAGTCTTCCCGGTCGCCCGGCATGGCATAGGCCGTGAGGGCCACCGCAGGGGTGTCGGCCATCCCGTCCTGGTCCCGCAAAAGGTGCAGAAGGTCCGTGCCCGTGCGCTCCTCGCTCAAGTTGATGTCGAGGAGGAAGGCGTCAAAAGAGTGCTGCTCGACGGCCTCCAGGGCGTCCGCAACGCCCGAGACGACGACGACCTCAAAGGAGGATTTCAACAGGTGGTCGAGAAGCAATTGCGTTTCTGAATTGTCCTCGACAGCCAAAAGCGAAGGCGGGGTAGAATCGCTCATTGGGACGGCGGGGTTTTGGGACGGCGGGGTTGGTGGGGGGCGGAGCCACGCACCCTCAGCACGGTTGTGGCTCTCTTTTGTTTACGGCAAGGTAGTCTTCAGCGAGGGCAAAGTGAATCGGTATTGGGTCAAGATCGTCCGAGAAGGGGCGCGTGCGGGGAGGGCTATAGCCGCCAGCGTATTTGAAGACGCACCTCGCGGGCCTGGTTTCCCTCCGTGGCGTTGAGGCCCGAGCCGACCGTGTCGCGGTGCGGATACCACGTGACGCCGTACTTCGCTCCGATGGAGAGTTGGGAGGTCGGGGCGTACTGGAGCAAAAGGTAGGTGCGCTGTCCCTGATCGGAGAGGACCGGGACGGAGAAGCTGTAGAGCAGGTCGTGTTCGTAGGCATACATCCGGGTCCGGAATCCATCCGTATCGAACAGGGCCACGCGGGCATCCAGCTCCAGGGTGGGATGCAGTTGCAGCCCGATTCCCTGATAAAACAGGATCCCCGTCGAGCCGCCGGAGCGCGTTCCGGCGAGGCGGGTGCGGAGGGTCAGGTGGTCGCTAAACGCGTATTCGATGTGCCACCGGGCCGAGTGCCGCCAGGTTTGCCGGACCCCCTTCAGGAGGCGCCCGTGCGGGCCCCGGTATTCGGTGCCACTGGTCGATCGGTCGGCGCGGACCTGGACGTACGTGGACAGCCAGGGGCGTAGGTCGGTCTCCACGACCAGGCGGGTGTCGAGGCCGCTTGCGGGTTGGGGAACGCCGAATTGAAGCCAGGGCGATCGGTACTGGTCGACGTATCCGCTAATCCACCAGTTGGCGGCCACCTGGAGTCGAAGGCCGGCGTAGATGCCCCTCTCGTTCTGGGACGATCCGCCCCCTCCAAAGGCACTGTTGAAGAGGCCCGCGAAGGCGCGGGGATAGTGACGGGCCAGCAGGACGGCTTCCACGCCGGTGTCATGGTCGAGGGCCGCCCCCCCCACGGCGCCGATCGTCCCGTTGTGGGCGCGTGCCACTTCCCCAAAGAGGACGTACTCGTCCAGATAGGCCGTAGCGAAGGCACTCACCATCGAGGTCCGCGTCCCGGAGACGCTGAACCGTCGATAGGGGCGATTTCCCGGCCGAAGCGGCCGACCGAACCGGCTGTAGTAGCCCGCCAGGCCCGCGTGGAGACGGCTCGAGTGGTAGGAGGCTGCGCCGCCCCCCGTGGTTGTCCCGAAGGTGCCCTTCCGGGCGATTTCGCTGGCCGTTCGGTGGAGGCCGCCGGACGAGAGGGTCCGAGCCGGGACTGCGGACGACCCGTCGCCCGCGGCGCTGGAATCAAGGGAAGCGTCTCGGGCCCGGCGAGAGAGAAAGCCTGTGAGAGAGAGGGTGGGACTTAGGGCGACCGTGGCGGCGGCGCCCCGGAAGAATCGGTTCTCGGCGGTCGAGCTGAACGGGACGATGCCCCGCCCTTCCCGCACGATGGAAGAGACGGGATCGCGTCCCTTTCCGAACGAAATCCCCTGCCAGAGGGCGAGCCCCTGCCCATACTGCGCCGTGAAGTCGCCCAGCACGAGGGTGCTGAGGGGGCCAACATCCCGGAGCGCGAAGGTGCCGGCAATGTGGTCGAAGACATATGTGCCGGTTCCGGGAGCCCACTCCAGCGGCTCGCCAGGGTCCTTGTCGAGCGTGAGGCCCAACTCGACCCGCCGTCGATACTGGAGGCGCATCCGGGTCGTCAGCCGGGCCGGAGATCCTTTAAAGGTGGTGCGGGACGTGTCGTCGTCGTACCCGCGGCCCAGGTCCAGGTCTCGGGTCACGCGCTGGATGAGCGTGAAGTCAAGATTGGACGTGAGGGCCCCAAGCGAGGAACTGGAGGTGTCGGAATCAGGCGTGGTCCGGTCCGACGGAGGGGACGCTCGGAGAAAAGGACGAAGGACGCGCAGTTTTTCGGCATCGATTCCGTCGATTTGGGCGAGGTCGTCCACCGAGGAAAAGGGAGCCGTGTGGGTTCGGTGCTCGACAATGCGAGCGGCCAGGGGCCGTGAGATTCCCGGCACGGTCCGTAGCAAAGCGACGGAGGCGTGGTTGAGGTCGAGGGGGCTCGTGGCGAGTCGTGTGAGGCGTTCGACCACCTGCTCCGTGGGCGCGTCTGTGGAGCGCTCGTCGACGAACCGTTCCAGAAGGTCGGATACATCGACACTGTCGGTGACGGTGGTGTCCGCGACGGATTGGGCCAGGGTGGCGGGGGCGACGACCAAGAAGAGGGCCCCGCAGAGGAGGAGTCGAGACATGGCAGAAGAGACGGTCACCAGGAGAGCCGAAGGGACGCGGACGGAGACCACCCCAGTTGCTGGTGTTGCTGGGCCGCCAGGTCGGCTTCCAGCAGGCCGAGCAAGATCCCCACGCCGCCGCTAAATCGGGTGGGGACAGTGCCTACGCCTGCTCGCAGGCCCAGCATGTCAAGAGGACGGACCTCCACCCCCGCCCGCGCCGTGGCCGGAAAGGAGACATCCTTGAACACATCCGCCAGGAGGCGAACGTCGTCGTGGGCCCGGTAGTGCAGCCCCACCGAGAGCGTACGGGGAAGGGGCTCCCCGTCGGTCAGCGACGCGCCGTTCACGTTGGTCGTGTGGGCGCCGAGGTGCAGGGAGGGGAGCATTTGGACGAGGAGTCCCAGGTTGAGGGCCCACCCGCCGGCGCTCCCGTACCCGGCAATGCGAGTATGATGGCGCCGAACCGTTGCGCCCAGGTGAAAGGAACGGGAGGTGCCAAACGAAAAGCTCCGGGCCAGTCCGGCCGTCAGGTGGATTTCGCGGTATTCCTCGAAGCCGAAGGTGCTGGCGCCTCCGACGACAGTGCCCCACGAGACGGGCGCCGCAAGGCTGGCGGCCCCGTACCGGAGGGCCGACAGGCCAAAGGCCTCCTGCGCGTAAAAGGACGCGGCGGCGTGCGGGAGAAGGGCGTTCGTTGCGGGATTGGCATGGGCCCCCCAGGCCGTGGGGGCCGCCGTTGTGGCGCGGCCCATCCCATCGGCGCGGGCGCTTCCAAAATGATCGAATGTGGACTGGGCCGGCGCCGGTGGACTGCCGAGCGACAGGCCCCCGAACACCAGGGCGAGGGAAAGAAGTAAGCGACGCATTGGGGCAACAGAGAAAAGAGGGGCCCGGAAATGAGAGGAAGGCCCAGAAGAGAGTTGTCAGAAAATGTACTTGTAATTAAGAAAAGAAGAGGGTTCCGTCAAGATTATGATTGAGTTACTGAGCGCGGGCTGTCTCCGCGCCGAAACTTGTGGCTGTCGCCGGTGGTTTTAGCGCTGATCTCTCTTCCCAGAGTCTCCAGTGCCGTGTTGCCTTGGTTCGAGCCACTTGTCCGTAGCCTCCGCACGGGCCTCGTCGTCGGGCTGGTTGTGGGACTGGCAAGCGTTGGTTTCGTCCCTACGGCGCAGGGACAGGAGTTGGCCTGCACGGTTCAGCTCGACAAATCCCAGCTGAGCGGATCGGACTACGGTTACCTCGATGAGCTGCCGCAGCGCATTGAGGAGTACATGAACGCCCGAAACTGGACCGACGACCAGTACCAGTCGTTCGAGCGCATTGCCTGTTCGATACAGATCATTATCGAGGAGGCCCCGAGCCTCTCGACCTTCGACGCTCGCCTCATCGTGTCCTCGCGTCGGCCGATCTACGAGACTGCCCAGTCGACCGTCGTGCTGCGGGTGAACGATGCGAACTGGGAGTTCGAGTACAGCCGCGGCACGTCGCTCAATTTCGATCTCGACCAGTACAACCCGCTCACCTCCACGCTCGATTTCTACGCGTACCTCCTCCTCGGATACGACTACGACACCTTCAGCGAACTGGGGGGCACGCCGCACTTTGAACAGGCGCGCGAGATTGCGGATCGGGCCAAAGGCACCGGGGATCCGGGGTGGTCCTCCGTCAGCAGTCAGCGAAACCGCCTTCAGCTCATCAACGAGCTCCTGAGTCAACGACACCAGCCGCTTCGGCGAGCGTACTATCAATATCACCTGAACGGGCTCGACCAGTTTGTAAACGAGCCGGAACAGGCGCGAGAACGCGTGCTGTCGGCCCTGGAATCCCTGCGGGAGGTGAACCGCAATGTGTCGGATTCCTATGCATTGAGCCTCTTCTTTTCGGCAAAATACGAGGAGCTCGCCGCGGTTTTTGAGGGGGGCGACGCTCGTGATCAGGCCTACAACCTGCTCACCCAGGTGGACCCGTCGCACTCATCGGAGTACAACCGTCTGGTGCAGTGACGGGAGGGGTCGAACCATGTGTGCGGGGCATGTGTTAAGGGCACGGGACTGGGCTACCGTTCACACGTTAGACTTTGGTCGCCGTGCGTGTCTGCTCAGTACGCCGAGGCCCGGCCCGGGTGCCTGGGTTCCCATCCATCTTTCAGACTAACGCCACCACCGATTCATGTCCAATACCGACGGAGAAGCGAAGGAAAAAGCCCTTGACATGGCCGTGCAGCAGATTGAGCGCGAGCACGGCAAAGGGTCCATTATGCGCCTGAGTGATGACCCGAATCGACAGGTCGAAGCCATCCCGACGGGGTCGTTAACGCTCGACTCGGCGCTGGGCGTCGGTGGGGTGCCGCGGGGGCGCATTACCGAGATCTATGGTCCTGAGTCCTCCGGAAAAACGACGCTGGCCACCCACATCGTGGCCGAGGCCCAAAAACTGGGTGGCACGTGTGCGTTTATTGACGCCGAGCACGCCTTTGACCCAAACTACGCTGAGCAGCTTGGCGTGGACATCGACGAGTTGCTCATTTCGCAGCCCGACACGGGGGAGCAGGCGCTGAATATCACTGACACGCTGGTCCGAAGCGGGGCGCTCGATGTCATTGTGATCGACTCGGTGTCCGCGCTCGTCCCTCAGGCCGAATTGGAGGGCGACATGGGAGACACCCACGTGGGGCTTCAGGCGCGCCTCATGAGCCAGGCCCTGCGAAAGCTGGCCGGAACGATTAACCGGACGAAGACGGCCCTCATCTTCATCAATCAGATCCGAATGAAGATCGGGGTCATGTTTGGCAATCCGGAGACGACCTCGGGCGGCCGGGCCCTCAAGTTCTACTCCTCGGTGCGCATGGACATCCGCAGGATTGGGGCGGTGAAGGACGGACAGGACGTGGTGGGAAATCGGACGCGCGTGAAGGTCAAGAAGAACAAGGTGGCACCGCCGTTTAAAGAGGCGGAGTTCGACATCATCTACGGAGAAGGCATTTCTTCCCTCGGCGAGCTGATTGACCTGGGGACCGATCATGACATTCTAGAAAAGCGGGGGTCCTGGTACTCCTACGGCGAGGAGACCATTGCACAGGGGCGGGAGGCGACGAAGGAATGGCTCTCCGAGCATCCGGACGAACGGACGGAGATCAAAGAGGCCATCCGGAACGAGCTGGGGATGGTGGATGAGGAAGCCGAAGACGAGGAGGCGGAAGACGCTGAGGCGGCGGCCGAAGAGTAGTTGCGCGTCTTTCGTTTCCGTTTTCGTTCCGCCGGGAAATGAGATACCTTCTTTGCGTCGCGCGTCTTTTGGGCCAGCGGGGACGGTGGGCGCTTGGGTGCGTTGGAGGGGCGATTGTCCTGCTCGCGCCGGGAGCGGGAATGGCCCAGTCGGCAGGGGAGGAAGTGTTCTGCCGGCCGGACGCTGTGCAGACGCTTGATGCCCGGGGGCTCCAGTCGGTCTACTGCGCGGACGAACGCGTCGCCAGGCCGCTTCGCTGGGCGCACACCTCGGCGCGGCCGGTGTTCTACGGGGCCGTGCCCCTCTCGTGGGCAGGGGCATGGGTTCGGGGCGGGGACGGATCGGCGGCGGCGTATCGTCTCACCCTCACGCAGGGCACGACCTACGGCGGCGTCCTGGTCCTAAAGCACCTGGTCGGACGTCCCCGTCCCTATCTCACGCATCCGCTGACGTCTCGCACCTCGGAGTATGGGGCATCGTCGGACGCGGACGGATACACGTCCTTTCCGTCCGGGCACGCCGCCTTGTCGGCGGCCCTGGTGACCTCGTGGGGCCTGTCGTACCCGCGCTGGTACGTGGTTGGGCCGGGGGCGGTGTGGGCCCTGGGGGTTGGCCTCAGCCGGCTCCATCTAGGGGTGCATTACCCAAGCGACATCATCGTGGGGGCCCTCCTGGGAATCGCCTTTGCGGGGGGCGTGCATCAGATCGGAGACGCCGTGACGCCCCCGCAGCTCCGCGACCGAGCGGGCCCCTCAGCGTCGGCCCCAATGCCGGCAGGGATTACGATTCGCTTCTAACGGCAGGAGGGGCCTTGCCCGGTTGGAAGGGAGGCACCGGGAGAGCCCGCAGGTCCGCCGGTCCCGTAGACCGCAGTCGATGGGGACTGGGGGCAAAAAGAAAACGCCGATTCCCGGCCGTAAGGCCCGGAATCGGCGTTTCAGGGGCAGTAGCGGGGGCGGGATTCGAACCCGCGACCTTCGGGTTATGAGCCCGATGAGCTACCAACTGCTCCACCCCGCGATGTTGCCCGCCTCGGCGTGCTTTCTCCGATTTAGCATTTCCTTAGACGCCTTCATCTGAGGAATGTTCGGGGCCTGAGCGGTCCCCATTCAGATTAACGCAATGTCCACAGGTCGAGGGTGGAGGGGAGGGGGACGACCTGCCTACACTGTAGTGTTCGGCAGGGAGCACCCCGTGCGAATGATCGGCCGCTCCCTGCGTCTTTTCAGATTGATGCTCTTGTGTTCATGGCTACGCTTCGCCCGTTTCGCGCCGTCCGCCCCCGCCCCGGACACGTCCAGGAGATTGCCTCGCTCCCGTACGATGTTGTAAGTACCGAGGAGGCGCGGGCACAGGTCGAGCGCAATCCGCGGAGCTTCCTCCACGTGGCCCGGCCCGAGGTCGACCTGGCGCCGGGGACGGATCTGTACGATGATTCGGTTTACGAACAGGGGGCGATCAATCTTCGTCGGTTTGTGGAGGCGGACGACACTGAACAGGAAGACGAGGCGGCCCTCTACGTGTATCGACTCGTGATGGACGGGCGCGAGCAGACGGGGATTTTCGGGTGTGTGTCCGTTCGGGAGTACGATGAGGGCACCATCGTAAAACACGAGGAGACACGTCCAGCCAAAGAACGGGACCGGACCCGGCACATCAGGGCCCAGCAGGCCCACGCCGAGCCGGTGATGCTGACGTACCGGGACCTAGATGCGGCGCAGGACATTCTCGAGGAGACGCAGTCGCAGGCCCCCCTTTACGACTTCGAGGGGGAGGACGGGGTGCGCCACACGATCTGGAAAGTGCGCGACCCGGACGCCTTGGTGGAGGCCTTCCGCGCCCTCGATCGCCTGTACATTGCGGATGGGCATCACCGGTGCAAGGCCGCAAGTCGGGTCGCGGCCCAGTTGCGATCCGACGAGACCGACCCCGAGGCCGCCTTTGAATTCTTTCCGGCGGTCCTTTTCCCGATGAGCAACATGCACATCATGGCCTACAACCGGGTGGTGTTCGATCTCCCTGCGCCCCCGGAGGCCTTCCGAAACACACTAGCGGAGCACGTTCAGTTGGAGCGGAACGTGTCGGATCCTGTGCCCGCCTCGAAAGGCACGGTCTGCCTGTATCTGGACGGGGAGTGGCATCGTCTCGTGCTGCCGCCTTCCAAGGGCGTGCGCGTTGCGGATCAGCTCGATGTGGCTCGCCTGGGCGAGTACGTTCTGGAGCCCCTCCTCGACATCCGCGACCCGCGACGCGACGACAACATCGACTTTGTGGGCGGCATTCGCGGCACGGAGGCGCTCGAGCAGCGGGTGGACGGGGGAGAGGCGGACCTTGCCATCAGCATGTACCCGACCAGCGTCGAGGAGCTGGTGGCGGTCGCGGACGAGGGGAGCCTGATGCCGCCCAAGTCAACCTGGTTTGAGCCGAAGCTGCGGAGCGGGCTTCTGGTGCACGACTTTTCAGAAGACGTCCCCGCGGAGGCGACGCGCAAACCGTCGGCCTAGTCCCCGGCCCGGGGGCGAGGGCCCCTGCTCTCCGTCGGTTTCATCCCGGCCAAGCCCCGAGGGCGTTCGGGGCGCCGAGCCGGGATCGATCCAGCCAACTCAATGGGGCTCGACTGAGGAAGAATGGCCCTGTGGGGGGGCAGAGCCCAGAGTGCTCTCTTCTCCCGCTGTATAGATCCCGGATCTCCGCTCGCACGCTCGCTCGGGATGACAGGGTGCGTTCTGTGTAAGAATCATGGTTGACACGGCACTACTCGTCGTCAACAAACAGGAGGTCGATTTCGCGGGAGTCAACGTCGGCCCCCACGACTTCGACCGTGACCGTGTCGCCCGGCCGGTAGGACTTGCCGGTGTCCTCGCCCCGCATGGTGTAGGTCGACTCGTCGTAGACGTAGTAGTCGTCGTCCATGTCGCGAACGTGGACGAGGCCCTCAACGAGGAGTTCGGTCAGTTCGACAAAGACCCCGAACTTCGTGACGCCGCTGACGACCCCTTCAAAGACGTCCCCGACGTGCTCCTGAACGTATTCGACCTGCTTCAGCTTCACGGATTCCCGTTCGGCTTCTTCGGCGTTCCGTTCCTGCTCGGAGCAGTGCTCGCACTTGGCCGCCAGGTCCTCGACGTTTGCCGGCGACTCGCCGGTGGCGTACCGTTTCAGCAGCCGGTGCACCATGAGGTCGGGATACCGGCGAATCGGGCTGGTGAAGTGGCTGTAGTAGTCGAAGCCCAGGCCGTAGTGGCCGATGTTGGCAACCGCGTATTCGGCCTTGGACATGGCCCGGAGGGCGGCCCGCACGATGACCTGTTCTTCGGGCTGGCCCTTGATGGCTTCGATCAGGTCGCTCAGGTCTTCGGATCGAATGTTGCCATCGGTGAGGGAGATGTCGTGTCCGAACAGCTTCACGTATTCGGCCAGCTGCTGGATCTGCTCCCCGTCCGGCGTGTCGTGTACGCGATAGACAAAGGGAAGCGGCTCGCGCTCTCCATCGGATTGACCGTTCTGGGCAAAGCGGGCCCCACGGTTGGGCGATCCGATATGAGCGGCCACCGTGCGGTTCGCCAGAAGCATGAACTCCTCGACCAGCCGATTGGCGGCCAGGCGCTCCTTCCGGACGATGTCCTGCGGGTGCCCGTCGTCGTCTAGGATGACCTTCACCTCGTCCGAGCCAAAGTCGACGGCGCCCTCCTGCAGCCGTTTGTTCGTGAGCCGCTTCGCCAGCCGATTGGCCTCCACGACGTACGGGGCGGCGGGATCG
Source organism: Salinivenus iranica (assembly GCA_002894665.1). Taxonomy (GTDB): domain Bacteria; phylum Bacteroidota; class Rhodothermia; order Rhodothermales; family Salinibacteraceae; genus Salinibacter; species Salinibacter iranicus. The sequence continues at coordinate 31,023 of NCRB01000034.1, read as the reverse complement.
TTCGGGTGGCCGCCGTCGATGTAGGTCTGGGCCTCGTCGTAGGTCAGGCGCTGGCGGGAGTGGATGACCGTCTCCCGGATGTCATAGTCCTCGACCTCGCCCTGGGGCGTCACCTCCATGAGCACGGAGAAGGCCAGCTTGTCTTCCTTGGGGCGGAGGGAGCACACCTGGTTCGACAGCTTCTCCGGCAGCATCGGGATCGTGCGGTCAACCAGGTACACGCTGCACGCCCGCTCGAAGGCCTCATCGTCGAGGGGCGTATCCGGCTCCACGTAGTGACTCACATCGGCGATGTGGACGCCGATCTTGTAATTGCCCTCCTCGGTCTTCTCGATGTGGATGGCATCGTCGAAGTCCTTCGCGTCGTCTGGGTCGATCGTAAAGATCGGTTTGTCGCGCAGGTCCAGGCGCCGGTCGATCTCCGAGCGGGGAATGTCGACCGGGATCGCGTCGGCCTCTTCCTCCACGCTCTTGGGGAAATCCGCCTTCACGTCCATGCTCATGGCGAGCGAAAGGACGCGGACGTTGGGGTCATCGGCGGGGCCAATGACCCGCAGGATGCGTCCCTCGGGCGAGGCCTTCCGACTGTCGAAGCGGTCGATGGAGACCGCGACCTTTTCGCCGTCCTCGGCCCCACCGAAGGCGTCGGAGGGGACGTACACGTCCTGCAGAATGCGCTGGTCGTCCGGTTCGACAAAGGCATAGTTGCCGCGGTGGCGGAAGGTGCCCACCACCTGGGTGCGCCGCCGCTCGACGACTTCGACGACCTCACACTCGCGTTTCTTGTCGTCTGCCGCCCGGGCGGCCACGGCCACCCGTACGAGGTCGCCATGCAGGGCCTCGCCCATGTGGGGCTCGCGGATAAAGAACTCCTCGTCGCTGTCCACGGCCTGCACGAAGCCGAACCCTTGCGGCTTGCATCGCAGGACGCCGACCCGGTGGGTCGTCTGGGACTTGAGTTCATACTTCCGCCCGTCCCGGGCCACTACGTGCTGCGCATTCATCTCTGCCAGGACGTCACAGAAGCGGAGGTACCGCTCATTTTCTTCGATGCCCAGGCCCTGTGCGATTTCGTGTGACCGAAAGGCCTCGTTTGGATGCTCGCGGAGGAATTTGAGAATCTGTTGCCGTAACTCGTCGGCGCTTGTCGTCGTGTCGTGTGAAGCCACGTGTCAATACAGTCGTGAAAATATATCAGATATCAAACCTGTAACGACGGGTGTGGGGAAACCGTTCGCCACCGGATGAAAAAGTCATACGCGCTCCGGGTCGGACGAGGTGGCGCCGTCGTCTGCGGCGTCTGCGGGGGGCGCCTCCGTCGAGTCGGGCGGGCGACCGACCGGATCTTGTTCGTTTTCGTCGTCCGCGGGTGGGGGCGAAGAGTCGTTTTTGTCGGGCAGGAGCCACCCGAACACGCGGCGAAAGAGCACCTTCCAGGTTGGAAACTCCGTCTGGTATGAGAGGCCGGCCCCCGTGCTCTGCGTGTAGGTTTGGCCGCGCGTCAGCTCATCGCCGGATCGCCGGAAAAACACCTCAGCGCTGATTCGGGAGGTTAATCGAACCTCCACCACAAACTCGCCCTGCGGCCCCTCCACCTGCCGCTCCTCCGGATCGTCGCCCGTGTATACGCCCTCGCCCCGAATCACGAGCCGTTCGTTGAGCAGCCGGAGGGCGACCCCGTAAATAATGTCGAGGTCGCTGGGGTCCTCCCCCTGCAGGCCAAAGCTGAGGTCGACATTGGGGAGCGCTGCGCCGAGGTAGCGATTGAGTTGGCTGGCCACCAGCTGCGAGACGCTGTTGAACGCGAGCTGGTTGCCCGCGGCCGACAGGCCCTGGTTGCTCTCGCCCGGGGCGCCGGTGCCGCTCTGGGTGAACGACTCCGTCGTGAGCAGAAACGTGTTGGTGAGCAGCACGCTCGTGGCGTACTCGGTGGTCCGGTCGGGCTGATTGAGGATGGCGTCCAGGGTTTGCGTTCCCACCTGGGCCCCCCGATCGTCGCGCACGAGGCCCAGGCTCAGGTCCACCTGCGGCGTTGCCACCCGCCCGCTGATGTCCAGCTGTACCCGCACCGGAATACGCCCCTGGTAGTTGCTGTAGCCCGGGAGGCCGGACGGGGAGGCCCGCGTCCGGTATTCGGCCTGGAGGGACAATTGCGCGTTTGTGGGATTGCCGTCCCAGGTAATCGTCCCCTGATTGATGTTGAAGCGTCGGACGAAGACCTCGCCCGCGGTGAACTGATAGGTGCCCTCCGTCACGTTGAAGGAGCCGTACACCAGAAACTCGCCCTCTTGCCGCTGCAGCTGAATGCGCCCTTCCCCCTGCGCGGTCACGACATCGCCCACCACCGGGTCGAACACGAGATGCACCGTCGACTCCTCCGCGGCCTGTACGTTGATGTCGATGTCGAGCCCTTCGGTGAAGGTGGGCTCGCCCGCCGGGCGGTCGGCCAATATGTTGTCGCGGCGCGAAAGCTCCTGAAGATTGGGAATCTCTCCAGTCGAGTCCGCGAAGACAATAAAGCCCGTCCCGGTGTCCACCCCCTCCCGAGAGGCCGGGATGAACAGTTCACTGTCCGGCGTCGTGCGGGCGTTGTCCGAGCGCAGGGTGGCGTCGGAGAGGGGCCCTGTGAGGGTCGCCTCCCCCGAGGCGCGAAGGGTTCCGTAGAAGGGAAGGTCCTCGGCGGTGGCCACGTCGATGATGGTAATCTCATCGAGCTGCCCCGACAGGTCGAAGGAGAAGTAGTCGTAGTCGTTGAACAGGAGGCTCCCGTTGAGCGTGGCCGTTCCGTCTGCGTCCGAGACGATCACCGACTGGAGGTGAATCCCGCGTCGGTCGACTTGGACCGGGCCCTGAACGCGATAGGACAGCCCAAACTGCGGGAGGCGAAATCGTCCGTTCTCAAACTGGAGTTGGGCGTCGAACACTGGGTCCCGAAACGACCCCCCCACGTGGATGGAGCCCGTCGTGGCGCCCCGCACTTGAGCGATGGTTTCGTCAAAGATGTACTCAAAGAAAAACAGGTCCGCCCGCCCGACCTCCACGTTCAGGTCGAGCGGATCGGTGCTGGGAGAGGCGTCGGGGTCCGTGAGGGCCGGCAGGCGCACGCGGCCCGAGAGGGAGAGCTGATTCTGCTCCACGGTCCGAACGCCGTCGGGGGAACGGTTGGCGTCGGCGAGGCTGTCGAGGGCAGGGGAGGGCGACAGCTCGGCCGTTACCGTAAGGTCGGGACGGCCGGGGGTAAATTCGCTCTGGAGGGTGAGGCTGCCCAGCACCCGGCGGTCGAACGTCAGCTGGCCCACCCGAAACCGGCTCTGCACCTGAGGCTGCGACCATCCCCCGGTAAGGGCCAGCGACCCGTTCAACTGGCCGCCGACCGGCGGCTGCAGCCCCACCAGCTGGGAGAATGAGGCGAGCGACACCCGTTGTGTATTCACGAGCAATGTATCCGCCGGGCGGGGGGAGAAAATGCCATCGACCTCGATCCGCTGGGGGACGGAGCCGGAGGACGTAGGGTTTTCCACCCGGAGGGAGTCGAACCGGAGGGCGTCGGAGTAGACCGATACCGTGCCCGGTGCGGCCAGTCGCCAGGTGCCCTCCGCCGTGCCCACCTGCAGCGTCTGAATGCGAAACTGGTTGTACGATTGCCGGAGGTCGACGGTGGCGTCGAGGCGGGCCGGGGCGGCGGTGCCGTACTTGTCCGCCTGAAGCTGGAGGCGCCCGCTGCGATCGCCCAGTGAGAGGCGGACGGAGGGGCCGACAAGCGGGCGCCCCCGGATCTCAGCCGTATCGGCATGCAGGGCGACTTCTGCCTGCAGGGTTTCGGTGATTGGGCCATCGTGCGAGGCGGTAAGGTCGTACGCCCCGTCGACCTGCGTAATGGATTGGCTGCCGAGGTCGAGAGAACGAGCCGAGACGGTCCCGGACGCCCGAATCCCCTGATCGTCCATCGTGAGGGCGAGGTCGCTTCGCAGGCGGTCGGCGCGCCGCGGAAACTGCGGCCACCAGCGCCGCAGCAGATCCATGCGGTGGATGGCCACCGTGGCGTTGAGGTTCAGGGGCGAGGAGGGACGGGGACGAGAGGCGAGCTGGTCCTGGAGGGCGTCTCGGCCGGTCGTGTCCGGGGAGAGAGGGGACGACGCCGCGGTGTCGGCCAGCGGCTTGGTCATCTCTTCCTGTACCGCCCGCCGGAGCGCGGCCCACCAGTACCGGCCCGTCGAGCGAACCTCGGGGGAGAGCACGGGGCCGTCGATCGACGCGGTGACGAGCGTACCATCCAATTGCACGCGGGGGCCGGGTGCCGTGCGGCGCGCCACCGTCAGAGACACGTCATGGGCGGGCATCGACACCGTACTGTCTCCCCGTTGGAGGGTCGAGGGGGCGACGGACAGCACGGCCTCCCCGGCGGCCGAGGCCCACGTGTTGCCTTCCCCCTCCGCCGAAAGGGTCGCGTTGAGCCCGCTGGACGGAAGGGCGGGGCTCCAGCTGGCCAGGTCGAGGTCGTTGGCGGTGGCACTCAGATTGTACCGTCGGCGCGGCCCCGACACATTCAGTCCGCCCTCTATTGACAGGACGCCCCCGGCGGGCTGCAGGGCATACCCGGCCCCGCGGAGGCGGCCCTCCGCGGCCGTCAGCTTCAGTTCGGCGTCGGCCAGGCGGGCAGCGCCCAGTCGCGACTCGGAGAGGGACAGTCGGCCGGTGCCGGCAAGGCGCGCGAGCGAGGTGCCGCGCCCGTCAAACTCGATCCGACCGGACACTTGGCTTTCAAGATCCGGGCGGTTCGTGAAGGGGGCGAGGTTGAGATCATCGACGCGCACCTGCGTTTCGTAGCGGAGGGCCGTCGCCGTCCGCTCCACGTCGAGGGAGCCCTGCACGGCGCCGGCGGGGCTGCGGGCGCGGAGCGTACTCTCCAGGTTGAAGGCCAGGCGGGGGCGGTGGCGCCACTGCACGGTGCCGAGCACAGATCCGCTCCCTTCGATCAGGGAGAGGGTTTGTAGTCGGGCGGACGGGGCCTGCGGCCACACCGTCGTCAGGTCGTCGGGGTGCAGGTGGGCCTCCGTGAGGCGCAGGTCGAGGTCGGCCATCTCGGGGAGGCCGTAGATGGTGCCGTCCCCGGTGAGGGACGAGCCGCCGTGAGAGAGGCGGAGGTCGGACAGGACGAATTGGTCCGTCGCCCCGCTCAATCGGCCGGATACCTGGACCGTGTCGCGGAGGGGGAGGCGGGGGACCAGGCGGTGCAACTCCGTGTTGTCGAGGCGGCTCGGGTTGAGTGTCACCGCCAATGCGTCTCGGGTTGAGTCGGAGGGGGCAACGTCGACCTGCCCCTGGAGGTGGGTGTTTCCCAGCGTGAGGGAGAACGGGTCGAGAGCCCAGGCGCCATTCGTCTGGGTCAGGGTTCCTTCGGCCGACTGCAGCGCCAGGTCCCGATCCGGGAGGGACAGCGTGGCGGATCGCAGAGTGACCTGCTTTGATTCCGTGCGCCATTCGACCGAGGCGCGGAGGGAGAGCTCCTCCATTCGCGATTGCGTGTAATCGTAGACCCACCCCTCGCGAACGGCGGAGGGGATCGGTCCGGTCCGTTGGGTAGAGACGCTTCCCCCGCGGATCTCGATGTCGGCGAACGAAAAGTCGAGGGCCCTGCCCCCGCTGTCGGTCGCTGAGCGGCGCAGGGCACGTTCGAAGTTCCAGGTACTGTCCGCGGTCCGGTGAAGGGTCGCGCGGGGGCGGATCAGGGTGAGCGTGTGGACCGACAGCTCGGCCCCCAGGAGCGCGCTCCACTGCGGCCGAGCGCGGACCGAGTCCACTGTGACGACGGGGCCGCCATCGGGGGCGCGGAGGGTCACCTGGGTGGCGACCACGTTGCGGAGCAGCGAGCCCTCGAGCGACTCAATGTGGAGGGACCCGGCAAATTGATCGGAGACGATCGATTCGATTTGCTGTCGGAGGGCACTGCGGCCCACCTCCGTGCGCGTCAACCCAAAGAAGAGTACGACTCCCCCGAGCAGCACGTATACGACCCAGCGGACGTACCGCCAGGGAAAGGAGGAAGACTCGGGTGGGGGAGACACGGACCGGCCGGGTGGGGATCCAAAAAGAGAAATTGACGCGCAACGCCCTTACTACAACCGGCCTACGATGGGCGTTTCACTCTTCACAGGCAAATTCCCACGCCCGTTGCACCAGAGAGCGGCGGAGGTCGCCCGTCACGTATGCGTGCCCGAGCCGGTCAAGGAGAACGAACTGGATGGTTCCCTCCGTATTCTTCTTGTCCGAGCGCATCGCCTCGTAGAGAGAATCAAAGTCGAGGGCGGACGGGTCCGGTTCCACAGGCAGGGCCCGCACCAGCTCCACGGCCCGCTCGCGGGGAAGGGCGTCGGGGTGGCGGTGGTGGGACAGGTATAGGGCGGCCCGCATGCCGAGGGCCACGGCCTCGCCGTGAGAGAAGGTGCCGTAGCCGGCCACCGACTCGATGGCGTGGGCAAAGGTGTGGCCGAAGTTGAGAACCACGCGCTCGCCCGTCTCTCGTTCATCGGCGCTTACGACGTCGGCCTTGACGGAGACGGCTCGCCGAATGGTTTCGGCAATGGCCTCGCGGTCGCGCCGAGACAGAATGGAGACGAGGTTCTCCTCCAGAAACGACATCAGGTCGACATCGCGGATCAGCGCGTGCTTGACGACCTCCGCCATGCCGCTCGTGTACTCGGCCATCGGGAGGGTGTCGAGCACCGACGGATCGGTGCACACGAAGCGGGGCTGGTAGAAGGCCCCGATGAGGTTCTTTCCCGTCTCGTGGTTAATGGCGGTTTTGCCCCCCACGGAGGCATCCACCTGGGCGAGGAGGGACGTCGGAAGGTGAACGAGCGGAAGGCCTCGCAGGAGCGTGGCGGCCGCGAACCCGGCCAGGTCGCCGATAACGCCGCCCCCCAGCGCGAGGACGGGGGTCTGCCGATCGATGCCCCACGTGAGGGCCTCGTCGTAAATCGATTGCAGCGCCTCCGCAGACTTCGTCTGCTCGCCCGGGGAGAGCACGATGGAGCGGACCGTCCACCCGGCGCGTTCCAGCTGGCGGACGAGGGGGGAGCGGTAGTGCGCCGCGACATTTTCGTCGCTCACGAGGAGGCACCGCCCGATCCGAAGCCCCTCGTCCTCTAGGAGCCCGGGAAGGTGTTCGAGGGACTGGTAATGGATCGAGTAACTCCGGTCTCCGAGGGCGACGTGGGTTGACATGAAGCGAGGCGATCAATTGCGAGACACAGAAATAAAATCACGCGGGGCGTGGGCGCAGGGTTCGAGGGGCACATCAAATTACGACGATTCGGTGAGAGTGCCCTGATCCCTTTTCTCATCCTGTCGATAGAGAGCACTGGGGGACACGTGAGTCAATCCCTTCTGCTAATGTAAAAGATCAATGGTGATTCCTGAGATTCTGGACGCCGCGCACATGTTTGCTGCCCGCGCGCTCCGACCGGGCGACGTGGCGGTGGATGCGACCGTCGGAAACGGCAACGATACGCAATTTCTTACGGAACAGGTCGGACCCACTGGACAGGTGTTCGGGTTTGACGTACAGGACGGCGCCCTCCGGCGTGCCCGAACCCGGCTGGAGGAGGGGGAGGCCGCGGCGCCGACTGCCCTCTTTTGCGCCGGGCACGAACAACTGCTGGACCACCTCCCGGACGAGGTGCACGGCTCGGTGTCGGCCGTGATGTTTAATCTCGGATACCTGCCGGGGAGCGATTCGTCGTGTATCACGCGACCCAGCACAACGATTGAGGGGCTGACCTCGGCCCTGGAGGGGCTTCGGGGTGGGGGCGTCATTACGGTTGTGCTCTACACGGGCCACGAGGGCGGCGCGGCGGAGGCGAACGCCGTGCGGGAGTGGGCGACGGCACAGCCGCAGGAGGAGGTGCACGTGTTGTCGTACCGGTTCCTGAATCAGCAGAATGACCCACCGCAGCTCATGGTTCTCGAAAAGCGAGCGTCCGAGTGAGTCCGTGTTCGATGTGCAGCAAAAGGGCTTGAGCTAGGCCCGCTCAACCGACTCCGTTATTGCATGTGCCTTCTTACATTTGCCCACAACGCGCACCCGGAGTATTCGCTCGTGTTTGCGGGCAATCGAGACGAGTTTTACAGTCGCCCTACGGCTCCGGCCGCCTTTTGGGAAGAGGCGCCGCACGTTCTCGCCGGCCGCGACCTGAACGCGGGGGGGACGTGGATGGGCGTCACCCGTAACGGACACTGGGGCGTCGTGACGAATGTGCGGGCGCCGGAGGCGTACCGCCCGGACGCTCGATCGCGGGGTGCGCTCGTGTCGGAGTACCTCATTGAAGAACCGAATCCGGAAGAGTACCTGCGGCGTGTCGCGGACGAGGCGGCGGCCTACAATGGGTTTAACTTGCTTTTGGGGACGCCCGAGGACCTGTACTATCTTTCCTCCCAGGAGGGAGCCGTCCGGCCGGTAGCGCCCGGAATTCACGGCCTGAGCAACGATCGCCTCGATACCTCGTGGCCGAAGGTGGAGGCGGCCATGTCGGATCTCCGCGACCGACTCGACGAAGAATCCATTCCCCCCAAGGGGTTGCTCCGGCTCCTGGATCAGCGCGACCCGTTCCCCAACGATCGACTGCCCGACACCGGCGTCGGAATGAACACCGAACAGTTCCTCTCCCCGATCTTTATTGAAGGGGAAGACTACGGAACCCGCTGCTCTACAGTGTTGCTGATCGGTCGGGACGGAACCGTTCAGTTTGTTGAGCGCACCTTTGAAGAGGGCACGCCTGCGGACACCCGCCACTTTTCGTTTTGGGCCGGTGGGAGTTGACGAACGACCCTGTAAATCTCTGACTCTAAACGCATCTGTTTATGCCATTTGACAAGATTCGCTTCCCCAACGCCGAGGGCACGGAAAAGCTGGCGGCCCGGCTGGATCGCCCCGATGGTCCCGAGCGGGCCTGGGCGATCTTTGCGCACTGTTTTACGTGTTCGAAAGACCTGCGGGCCGTAGGGGCGATTACCCGGGCGCTGAACCGGGAAGGAATTGCCGTGATGCGGTTCGACTTTACAGGCCTTGGGGAAAGCGAAGGTGACTTTGCCGACACCAATTTTTCGTCGAATGTCGGAGACCTGGTGGCGGCCGCCAATTATCTTCGGGAGCACCACGCCCCGCCCCGGATCCTCGTGGGGCACTCCTTGGGGGGCGCCGCGGTGCTGCAGGCCGCCCACCGGATGGACAGTGTCCAGGCCGTCTCCACGATTGGGGCGCCGTGCAATCCGGAGCACGTGACGCACCTCTTGGAGGAGGACATCGATGAGATCCGGGCGACGGGGGAGGCGCGGGTCACCCTTGCCGGCCGCTCGTTTACCGTGCGCAAGCAGTTCCTCGATGATTTGGAGGAGACGCGGATGGACGAGACCATCCGGACGCTGGATCGGGCCCTTCTGCTCTTCCACTCGCCCATCGACCAGACAGTGGGCATCGAAAATGCTGCCCATATCTTTGAGGCGGCCCGGCATCCCAAGAGTTTTGTGTCGCTGGATGATGCCGACCACCTCCTCTCTGATCCTTCGGATGCCGAATACATTGGGGTGGTCCTTGCCGCCTGGGCCCGGAAGTATGTGGAAACGGAACAGCCGGACGAGGCCCTTGAGGGACAGGTGCTTACGCGGACCCGCGGGGCCTATCGAACCGACGTAACGGCGGGCCGGCACACCCTCGTGTCCGACGAGCCGGCGTCCGTCGGCGGCGACGACGCGGGGCCGACGCCCTACGACCTGCTGCTCTCGGCGCTTGGCTCATGCACGGGCATGACCCTCCGGATGTACGCGGATCGGAAAGACTGGCCGCTGGAGGAGGTCACCGTTCGGCTCACGCATGAAAAGATCCACGCCGAGGATTGCGACCACTGCGACACGGACGAAGGAAAGGTGGACCGAATTGACCGCGAGGTTGAGTTGGAGGGCGATCTGAGTGAGGACCAGCGCCGCCGGCTCCTGGAAATTGCGAACAAGTGTCCTGTGCACCGGACACTACACAGCGAGGTTGACGTCCGGTCACAGCTACGTGAGGCGGCCGCTCCCGACACGCACTGAGGCTGCCCGGCGATTCGTTGAGAACTCACAGCCTGAGGCCCGCATGTGCGCCGATCGGAGCAGAACCTGCGGCGCGCTTGGTCATTAGAGACGGTGATTCTATTCGGGACATGGCGCAGTTCGGTAGCGCACCGCTCTGGGGGAGCGGAGGTCGCCGGTTCAAGTCCGGCTGTCCCGACTCCTTCGGATTTTGTTCGCTCTGCCGCTTTGCCCCTTTTGGGAGAGCGGCAGTGTTATTTTGTATGCAATTGCGCACGGAGTGGGAGCAGCGACGCTGCGTTTTCGTTGCGCTTGTCGGACGGGAAACGCATTTTGTTCTGTCGGAGACCCTGAGTCCACCGATAAGTCCCACCACGCCCTACCCACGGGGCGATCGTCACCATGCCGGACGAGAAGGGGGTGGCCGCCGGAAAGCGATTCGCACGTGACATGCGTCGGGTTCGTGAACACCGCGGCGTGTCGCTTGCCGCCATTCACGAGCAGACGCAGATCGCCGAACCCCTCCTGGAGTCCTTCGAGGAGGGTGGGTTGTACGACCATCCGGCGTTCAACGAGGTGTATCTCCGCTCTTTTGTGCGGGCCTATGCCTCGGTCATCGACCTCCCGCCCGATGAGGCCGTCGCGGGATTGGAGGCCGCGCTGGAGGGCAATTATCAAGATGCGCTTGCGGCCACCTATCTGGAGGAAAGAGACTGGGAGGCAGAAGACCAAGACGCAGGGGAAAAGGCGATAGAAGAGGCGGAGACCCCCGAGGACGAACCGCCGACCCCAGAGCGCGCCGCGTCCGGCCGTTCCTCTCACTCCCCGGCGTCGGCGGACGACCCCGAGTCCGAACCTGCGTCTCCCCCAAAGACGTCGGAGGATTCCCCCGACGCTCAGGACCGGCCCCTGGTGCCGGGGCCCGCGGCGCCGCCCGTAGACGCCAACGATGCGCCTCCGCACCCGTCGTCCATTGCATCGGGCACCTCGGACGCCCCCCGGCGGCTCCAGTCTCCCGTCCTGTCAATTGGGGCTGTGCTGCTGGTGGTGGGCGTGATCGGGATTGGGGCCTGGTACGTCGTTGGGACGGGCGGCTCGTCGCCTGTGCCGCCGGAGGAAACGGATACGGCGTCCGAGTCGACGCCCCAATCCTCGGTCCGTTCGTCTTCCGTGTCTTCCCCCGCGGACACATCAGGGGACCCTCCAGCCCCGAGTCCCGAGCCATCGTCTCCGCCCCCGCTCGGGGACACGCTTCACCTCACCCTGCGGGCCGACTCGACGGTCAGCGGCCTTCGTCTGCGTCGCGATGAGGACCTGCGGCGTCCCTACTGGATTGAGGAGGGGGAGGCCGCCACCTTTCCGTTCACGACCCGGGCGATCCTCGAAAACGACCTGGAGGCCGTCACCGTATACCTCGAAAACCGACGGGTGACCCTTGGCCCTGACACGGCCGATCGCATTTCCCTCGACCGTCAACGGGGGGCCGCTCTCCTGGAGAACAGCGGGCACGCCCCCGCCGAATGGACGACGCCCCCGGACACCATCCCCGTTGGGCCCCTGGCTCCCGATTCCTCGGCCAACTAACGGGCCCGGTCTCCACGTTCTCGGATTGCTTGTCGCTACCGATCACAGATCATCTGTCCATGACGGACCTCGTCGAAAAAACGCACGACCTGCTCGAAGCCCTGGAGGAGCGCCCGCCGACCGCTCGCACGAAAGAGGAGGCCGCTCCCCTGGTCGACACGCTTCGGGCCGTTGTGCGTCGGCACGACCATCGGTACTACGTCGAGGACACTCCCGTCATCCCCGATGCCGAGTACGACCGCCTGTACCGCGCCCTGGAGACGCTGGAGGCGGAGTTTCCGGCGCTCCAAACGCCTGATTCCCCGACGCAGCGGGTGGGCGGGGAGCCGATCGATGCGTTTGAGAAGCACGAGCACCCCGAGCCGCTCCTCTCCCTCTCAAACGCGTTCGACGAGGGAGACCTTCGGGACTGGTACGAGCGGTGCCAGCGCCAGTTGGCGGACCGGTACGGGGCCGTCGAGCCCACCCTGGTCGCGGAGCTGAAGATCGACGGGCTGGCCGTGGCGCTCACGTACGAGCAGGGCCAGCTCGCCGTCGCCGCGACCCGGGGCAACGGGTCCGTCGGAGAAAACATCACCCACAACATTCGAACCGTCCACCGCATTCCGCTCCGCATTCCGGCCGGCGCGGACAATGGGCGGCAGCCCCCCGAGCGCATCGAGGTGCGGGGCGAGGTGTTTATGCGGAAAAGCGAGTTCGAGGCGCTCAACGATCGGCTCCGGGCCGACGGACAGTCGCCGTTTGCCAATCCGCGCAACGCCGCGGCGGGCAGCCTCCGACAGCTGGATCCCTCGGTCACGGCCGAGCGCCCCCTCAGCTTTTTTGCCTTTGCGACCGGGCCGATCAGCGGACCGTCACCAGACACCCATACGGAGAAACTGAAGATGCTGGACGGGTTGGGCTTCCCCATGGAGGCCCATACCCAGCGATTTGAGGACCTCTCATCGCTTACGTCGTTCTGTGAGCATTGGGGGTCTCACCGCGATGATCTCGACTACGAGATTGACGGGGTGGTGGTCAAGATTGACCGACACGACTATCGCCGGGAGCTGGGAACCATCGCCGACGCCCCCCGCTGGGCCATCGCCTACAAGTTTCCGGCCCGGGAGGCGACCACGACGCTCACGGACATTCTGGTAAATGTGGGGCGCACCGGGGCCGTCAACCCAGAAGCCGTCCTCGAGCCGGTGCAGGTGGGCGGCGTGACGGTGTCGCAGGCTACGCTTCATAACGAGGACTACATTGCGGAGCGCGACATCCGGATCGGGGATACTGTGGTGGTCAAGCGCGCCGGGGACGTCATTCCGCAGGTTGTGCGCGCCGTTGCCGAGGCCCGGACCGGAGAGGAAACCCCCTGGCACTTTCCGGACACGTGTCCGGCCTGTGGAGAGGAGCTGGTGCGCCTCCCCGAGGAGGCCGACTACTACTGCATGAATAGCGAGTGCCCGGCGCAGTTTAAGCGCCTCGTGGAGCACTTCGTGTCCCGCGACGCAATGGACATCGAGGGACTCGGAGAGAAGCTCGCACACCGCCTCGTGGAGGAGGGGCTGATTCGTCGGCTTCCGGATCTGTACCGAATTACGATCGACGAGCTGACTGCGCTGGAGGGGTTCGCGGAGAAAAGCGCTCAGAACCTGGTGGAGGCCATCGACGCGTCGAAGACGCAGCCGCTGCGCCGCCTGCTGTTTGCGCTGGGCATTCGGCACGTCGGAAAAACGGTCGCGGAGGACCTTGTGGCCGAATTTGAGACGATTGATGATCTGGCCGCGGCCGATGCGGATTGTCTGCTGACGATCGACGGGGTGGGGCCGACCATTGCGGAGAGTGTGTCGGACTGGTTTCTGCTTCCCGAAAACCAAGACCTTATTGCGGAGCTGAAGGCTGTGGGCGTAAATACCGAGCGCCTGCCCCACGAGGCGCCGTCCGACGAAGGGGCGGACCTGCCGTTGGAAGGACTCACAATTGTGATTACGGGGTCTCTGCCGGGCCGGACCCGCCGCGAGGCCAGTCGGGCCCTCGAAGAGGCCGGGGCCAGTGTGACCTCCAGTGTGAGTGGAAACACGGACGTCCTAGTTGTGGGGGAAACCCCCGGTTCCAAACTCCAGGAGGCGGAAGCCGAAGGCGTACGGATCGTGCGCATGGAGGACGAGGAGGATTTTGAGCGGTTTCTTGCGGACGGATAACGACGACCCATGCCCTCCGTCGGGGCAAAAGGATCCTCTCTCCGGCGGTAGCCATTCACTGGAGAGAAGGACGGGGGCCTTGTGGTCCTTTTTCACGGTGCTGATCACCGGATCTCCCTACCAATATGGGACTGTTTGACTGGCTCAGCTGGGAGCGGAGCACTCCGCGGCCCGTGGGCCATGAACTCGAAACGGGCGGCCACGACGACGATGAGGACTCGCGCCTGCGCCATTGGTTGGTTCGTGCGGGCCTGTTTCTGGGGCTTGTGGTCCTCACGGTGGCCGCGTTCCCGCGAGGGGAGGTCTACGAATATGCTGTGCAGGTAGGAGACACCTGGCAGCAGGCGACGCTGGAGGCCCCGTTCGATTTTCCCATCTACATCGATCAGGATCAGGTGCAGGCCCGGCGGGACACGGTGCGGAGGAACACGGCGCCGTTTTTTCGGGAGATTCCGCGCCCCCGAGAAAAACTGGCGTCAAACCGCGACACCCTCGCCCGACAACTTGACCGCACGCTGGAGGCGTATGCTCGCTTCCGGTCTCATGCGGCAGAAGGGGAGACGGAGGCGGCCCGAACGGATTCGCTCCAGTACGTACAGCGGCGCCGAAACGCCCTGGCCTCCTTATCGCCCGCCCAATGGGATCGTCTCGCCGAGCAGTACGCGATTGGGGCGCAGGCCGGCACCGGGGCGTCGGAGGCAGCGGGCCAGGACGATCGCCCGCGGCTCGATCGACGACTGCTGGATCGGGCCTTCGAATTGGGCGCGCAGCTCCTCAATGTCGGCGTCATGGACCAGCCGCACGACTCGGTCTCGACGGACGTGATTGTGGTCCGAAATGAGCGCGAGCGCTCGCAGCGCACGGTCGACAAAAGCAACGTCTATGGGCTCAATGAAGCCTACGATTATGTGGGAGAGCAATTGCGGCGAGCGTACCCCGAAAACCCCGAGTACGGCGACATCACGTTCGGGCTCTTTCGGGGCATCTTCCAGCCGTCGCTAGAATACATGCGCTCGGAGACCATGGCCGAACGCAACCGTCGGGCGCGAAACGTAACGGCGATCCAGGGGGGCGTGGAAAGCGGAGAAGTGATCGTGCGGCAGGGCGAGCGGGTGACCCCGGAGATTAAACGTCGACTCACCTCCCTCGAGCGCGTGCGCAACGAGCGGATGTCCACGACCAACCTGGGGAAGCAGGTGGTGGGACAGCTGCTGTTTGCGGGACTCGCCTTCGTCTTTTTCTTCTACTACCTCTACCTCCTCCGGACGGACGTCTGGCGGGAGGACGGGGACATGGCCCTTGTGGCCCTGGTCCTCGGTTTCGTCATTGCGATGTTTGGCGTCGGCGTTCGGGTGGACTGGATAAACTTGTACGCGGTCCCCGTAGCGTTGGCGTCCGTCCTCCTGACGATCGTCTTTAACTCCCGCATTGGGCTCTTCGGGACGCTCGTCCTCGCCTTCTTGGGGGGGCAAATGCTGGGGCTGGACCTGGAGTACACCCTCGCCACGTTCTTCGCGGGGGCGTTTGGCATTTTCAGCGTGCGTGACATCAAGAACCGGGGCCAATTCTTCTTGAGCGCCGGCCTGGTGTTTTTGGGCTACCTGCTGGTCTTGTCGGGAAGCTGGCTGTATCTGGGAACGCCCACCGGCCGCTTCGGAGAGGAGGTCATTTTTGCGGCGATTGGGGCGTCGTTCACGATTACCGCGTCCATCTTCCTCTGGGCGCTGGAGCGCACGTTTGATATTACCACGGACCTGACCCTCCTGGAGCTGTCGGACACCAACAACAAGCCCCTGAAGGACCTCAGCCTCCGGGCGCCCGGCTCCTTCAATCACTCCCTTCAGGTGGCAAATCTGGCGGAGGCCGCCGCGGATCGGATTGGGGCGCACACGCTTCTCACCCGCGTCGGGGCGCTCTATCACGACATTGGCAAGATGCTGAAGCCGGAGTATTTCGTGGAGAACCAGCGTTCGGGCGTGAATCCGCACGATCGCCTCAAACCTCGAATGAGTGCCCTCATCATTGCCAGTCACGTGAAGGAAGGGCTGGAGATGGGAAAGGAGTACAATCTGCCGGAGCGGGTGCTCAAGTTTATCCCGGCGCATCACGGGACTGCCCGGATCGAGTACTTTTATCGAAAGGCACTGAGCCAGTCGGATCAAAACGACGCTCAGGTGCTAGAGTCGGAGTTTCGGTATCCGGGACCGAAGCCGGATTCCAAAGAAACGGGCATCCTGATGCTCGCCGACTCGGTCGAGGCGGCGAGTCGGAGTCTCGATGATCCGACGCACAAGCGGCTCAAGTCCCTGGTCGATCTCATTTTCCGGGAGCGTATCGACGACGGGCAGCTCGACAATACCGACCTCACCTTCCGGGACCTCCGGCAAATCAAGGACACGTTCCTGACAATGCTGATGGGCATCTATCACGTCCGGGTGAAGTATCCGGATCAGGACGATGAGCGGACGGACGAGGAGGAGGCCCCCGTGCTTACGGGCACCGACAAGATGCGGTACGACGATGTGTCGGTCCAACGAGAGGAGGACCTCTGGCCCCGGGAGGAGAGGGACGAGCAGCTGGAGGCCGTTCCGCCGGCTCGGGATCCGCGCGAGCCGCGCCCTGAACTGGCCGAGGCGTCACCGCACTACCGGGCCGACCAGTCGGGCATGCCGGGGCAAATGGCCCCGCCCGACGTACCGGACGCAGCGGAGGCCTTGTCGGTTGAGGACGAGGACGGCACCCCTTCGTCCCCGAATCCCGAACCCGAAGGCGCTCCCCCCGAGGGCGTGGAGGAGGACGCGTTGAACGGGGAAGAAGAAGAGACCTCCAAACGCGCGGGTTGATGCAGGCCCCCGCTCCTCAGGCGGGCACGGCCTCGACGATGGCCTCGACGGAGTCGTGGCTGACGAGAAGGGACACCTCTTCGTGGTCGCACGACGCCTCTTTCAGGAATGGGCGGAGGCGCCGGTGGCTGGCAGGGGTGTAAAGCAGAAGGGCGGTCTCCTCTACGAACTGCTCCAGGTGGTCCACGCCGTCTTCGATGGACGCCGCGATCATGTTTCCGTCGAAGGAGGCGGCGGACCGCACCGCCTCGGCGAGCGGAGAGATGGTTTCCTGGTACCGCGTCACGAGGCCCAGCGTCTCGTGCTCGAGCAGCCGCACCACGCGTTCAAGGGCCGCGGAGGGCGGATGCGTAATGAACCCCAGGGCGTCTCCCCGCGGAATGGATTCGAGCACGTCCGTGAGGTGCCGGTGGGGCGTAAACGCAAAGTCGGCGTCCTGGTGGCGATCGAGCTGGGCCAGGGGCACCGGGCGCACGGTTTGTTGGAGCGCCTCGCTTACCTGGTCGGCCCACAACTCGTTGAGCTCGGGGTGACGTCCCACCGTGATGAGCTTCCGCTCGAGCCCGGCGTGGTCGAGAAGGGTCGCCTGCTCTTGGAAAAGCGCCTCGATCTCCGCGTCGCCCAGGCCCAGGCCCACGAGCCGCTGCAGGGTGTCGTGCACGATCTTCGCGCCCTGCTCGATGCGTTCCTCCTTGGGGAGCGGGGCGCGTTCCTCCACCATGTACCCGCTGCCCGGCTTTGATCGGAGGAGCCCGTCCTCTTTCAGCTCCTGATAGGCCTTGCGGACGGTATGGAATGAAAGATCGAGCCGCTCGCCCAGGGCGCGGGTGGACGGCAGGGGATCATCGACCTTGAAGTGGCCACTCGCAATGAGGAAGCGGAGCTGCTCGACCAGTTGCTTGCGCACCGGTGTGTCCGACGTCCGATCCAGTTCGATTGTGGGCATAGAGGCAGCGAAAATCCGATAGGCGCAAATGGGAGAACAAAGTAGAGAACACCGTACGGACGCCCGGGGATCTCTGTGCCCTCACGGCAACACGCGGTGGGTCTGCAGAAAAACAGCCCCGTGTGTGTCGATCGGATCTGATTCTCTGGGGGGCGCTCGTTGACACTTGCCGCCTCGGGATCGTATTCTTTCAACTGCTTCGCACGCCCACCACAGTCTGTGGAGACGACGGGTGACCGACCTGAGACGTCTCCATAGACACTTCTCACAACTGCTCTCTCATGATGAGACGATCTCTTCCCCGCACGCTTGTTGCACTGTTTCTCATCGGCAGCCTGGGGGCGGGGGCGGGAATGGCTCAGGAGGCGCCCTCCGAGGCCGCCGTTGACCTGACGTACGCGGTGGGGGCGGATCTGTCCTTCTTGAAAGCCGCTGAGGACCAAGGGGTGCAGTTTCGGGACGAGGGGGAGGTAAAGCCCGGGCTTCAAATTTTTCGACAGCACGGGTACGACTGGATCCGGCTCCGACTTTTCCATTCGCCGGATGAGCTGCCCAACGACCTGGAGTACACGATTGAGCTTGCCAAGGAGGCACAGGAGCGGGGCTACAAGTTTCTCCTGGACTACCACTATGCGGACCGTTGGGCCGATCCGGGCAAGCAACCGATTCCCGCCGCGTGGGAGGGACGGTCCGCCGATGTACTCGCCGATTCGGTGTACGAGTACACGCGACGGACCATCGCTGCTTTTCGGGAGGCCGGCGTCATGCCCGAGATGGTGCAAATTGGCAACGAAACCCGAAATGGGATGCTTTGGCCCACCGGAAAGCTCCCCGAGAACTGGGACAACTTTGCGGCGCTGGTGAAAGCCGGGATCGATGGCGTGGACGCAGGCCGAGCCCAGGCGCCCCGGCCGTTGATTATGGTTCATTACGACCAGGGGGCCGATGCCGACGGGGCCAAGGCCTACTACGAAAAATTCCACTCCTACAACATCGGATACGACGTCATTGGGCTCTCGTACTATCCGTGGTGGCACGGCAACCTCCTGGGCCTTCGGGAAAACCTGCTGTCGCTGACCAAGAATTTCGAGAAAGACATTATTCTGGTCGAGACCGCGTACAACTGGCGCCCGAGCGAGTACCAGGACGCCCCGGCGCCCTATCCGGAGACGCCGAGCGGGCAGCGCGAGTTTTTGGCGTCGGTCCACGAGATGCTCCTCAGCATCCCGAGTCCCAAGATCAAAGGGATTTTTTGGTGGGAGCCGGCCGTGGCGGAGGGGCCGATCCGCTCGCGAGGGATGTTTGACGAAGACAACAATGCATTGCCCGTCCTTGACGTCTTCGAGAAGTACAAACACGGGACGGCGGGGGACGCAACCGCTCCGCAATGAGGGAGGGAAGGGGGGAGAAAGGAGGGGAGAAAGCCCCCGTTCGCGACCCACCCTCTCGCGGTGGGAGCGCTTACAGCTTGACATTCTCTGGCGCCCCCCTCATAATGTAACCGCTTACAGTTAGGGAATTGTAAACTCTCGTGTAGCCACCGCCCTCATCCGTGCCACCGACGATCTACGACATTGCGGACCATGCAGACGTGTCCACCGCGACCGTTTCGCGTGTGCTGAATGACGAGTCGAAGGTGGCGCCCGATACGCGAGACCGCGTGATGAAGGCGGCGCAGTCCTTGGGGTACCAGCCCCACGCGTCGGCGCAGAACCTGGCACGGAATCGCACCGATACGATTGCGGTGGTCGTGCCGCTTCTCGCCAATTATTTTTATATGGGCGTATTGCGGGGCATCCAGAATGCCCTCGCCCCGAAATCCTACGATCTCCTGGTGCATGCCCCGTCCCACCCGGACGCGGTAGAGGAGCAGGTGCGACGAGCCGCGCAGCGGGGCCGGAGCGATGGTGTTCTCCTCCTCTCGGCCCCCCTCCGCGAAGACATTGCAAACTCCCTGGACGAGAGCTCGCAGCCCGTCGTGCTCGTCGATACGCGGCATCCGGATTACGAGTCGATCTACGTGGACAACCGCCGAGGCGGATACAAGGCGACGTGCCATTTGCTGGAGGCAGGCTACCAGCGGATTGGGCACATCACCTCCGGAACCCCGGAGCCCGACCCAGCCGCGGAGCGGCGGCGGGGGTATGAGGAAGCCCTGGAGGAAGTGGGCCATCCTCGCGCCTCATCCTTGATCGCTCGTGGAAGTCAGGAACCGTTTGCGTTTGCGAAAGACGGGGGGTACACGGCGATGAAGCGACTGCTCCAACGCGATCCTCCGCCCGACGCGGTCTTTGCGGCCTCGGACATGCAGGCCATCGGTGCTCTGCAGGCGGCGTCGGAACTGGGCGTGCGTGTGCCCGAGGAGGTTGCGCTCCTTGGCTTTGACGACATTAACGTAAGTGCACATGTGGGGCTGTCGACCCTTCGGCAGCCCCTTCGGGACTATGGAGAACTCGCCGTCGATAAGTTGACGGCCCGGATTCAGGAGCCGGACCGGCCGGTATCGAGCACTGTATTTAACCCGGAGCTGGTGGTACGAGACACCTGCGGAACCCAGACCGGGGAGACCTAGAGCATCGGATTGCATAACTGGAAAGCGCTTTCATCCTGTCGGATTCGGCCGGCCCATTTTGAACATGACGTCTGATCTACTCACACTCGACCCTCCACACTCAACCATGTGGTCAAAACTGTTACGAACTGTCGCGATTACGACTGCCTTCCTGTTCCTATGCGCTGGGGGGGTTCTTGCGCAGGAGCGGGTGGTGCAGGGCACGGTGACGGATGCCTCAACGGGAGAGACGCTTCCCGGGGCGAACGTGAGCATTCAGGGCACCTCCACTGGCACATCCACCAACGCCAACGGCGAGTTTGAGCTCCGCGTGCCGGGGCCAGACGCTGTTCTCGTCATTTCGTTTGTCGGATACCAGCGGCAGACGGTCGAGGTCGGAGACCAGGAGGTGATTGATGTGAGCCTTCAGGCCGATGTCGGAGAGCTCGACGAAGTGGTGGTCGTAGGATACGGCTCGCAAGAGGCACGAGATCTAACCGGAACGGTCTCGAAGGTAAGTGCCGAAGACCTGAACCAATCGGCTGGCGTAAGCCCGGATCGGTTGATTTCGGGCAAGGTGTCCGGCGTGCAGATTTCAGCCAGCAGTGGGGCCCCCGGAAGTCAGTCTTACATTCGAATCCGTGGGGCCACGTCCGTGAACGCGGACAGCCAGCCCCTCTTCGTCATCGACGGCGTGCCGATTAGTAACGAGTCGAATACGGCGGGCCGGAACCCGCTTAACTTTCTGAACTCCAATGACATTGAGAATGTCACTGTGTTGAAAGACGCCTCGGCAACAGCCATTTATGGGGCCCGAGGAGCCAACGGCGTCATTCTTATCGAAACGAAGTCGGCGGAGGGGGACGGCGCGCGGGTGACGTACACGGGAAGTGTGTCGGCCTCCACCGTTGCCGATGACATTGACGTTCTCGGCACGGACGAATTCCGTCGCGTAGTGCAGCAGCGAGCCCCTAGTCAGCTGGATCGGCTGGGCGACGCGGAAACCAACTGGCAAGATGCTACTCAGCGAACGGGTTTGGGACAGGAGCACTCCCTCGGGATTTCTCGAAACTATGAGGACTCCGACGTCCGGCTCTCGCTCGGGTACCTCGACCAGCAGGGCATTTTGGAAACCTCAAACACGGAGCGCATGACTGCGTCCGTGCGCTACAACCAGTACCTGTTCGACGATCGGGTGACGGTTCGTACCAACATTCGGGGTGCCAAAACGCAGGATCAGTTTGAGCCCGGAATGGTGGGCAACGCCGCCCTTTTTGCGCCCACACAGCCCATTCGGGACGTCGGAAGTGACTTCGGTGGGTTCTTTGAATGGGACAACGGGAACGCAGAGAGCAACCCGGTTGCCCAGTATGTCCTGACCGACAATGTGGGTGAGAACTGGCGGAGTCTGGGCAATGTTGAGGCTGAATATGAGCCCACCTTCGTCGAGGGACTGAGCGCTCGAGTGAAGTTTGGCTACGACGTGACCACGGGGGAACGAGAGTTCTTCGCGCCGACGACCTTGAAGTCTGAGGCTCTCTCGGCGAATCCCGGTACGATTGAACGGGCATCCTTCACGCGTACGAATACGCTTCTGGATGCCTACTTGAATTACGACCGGGCGTTTGATCAAATCAACAGTTCGGTGGACGTGACGGCCGGGTACTCGTATCAGGATTTCTACGAGGAATACCCGGAGTTCACTTCCTCGGGCCTGAGCAGCAATATCTTTGGGCCTAACAGCACGGATCCCGCTTCGGAATCCAACACGTTTGTCACGGAGATTCCGAGCCGGCTGATTTCTGGCTTCTTCCGGGCCAATTACACGTTCTCGGACCGCTACCTGCTGACCTTCACCGTTCGGCGGGATGGGTCGTCCCGGTTCGGGCCGGAAAACCGATGGGGAACCTTCCCGTCCGCCGCGCTCGCGTGGAGGGCACACCAGGAGTCATTCCTGGAAGACGTCGATGTTCTCTCGAACCTGAAATTCCGTGTCTCTTGGGGGCAAACCGGGAATCAGGAAATTGGCGACTTCCTCTACGAGCCGCTCTGGGTGCCGGGAGGAAACCGTGCACAAATTCAGTTTGGAGATGATTTTGTGAGCACCATCCGGCCCAACGCCGCGGATGAGACACTGAAGTGGGAGTCGACCACCACCACGAACATCGGCGTCGATTACGGCGTCCTCGATGGGCGGATTACCGGTTCGGTTGAGTACTACGTGAAGGACACCGACGACCTGCTCTTTACGGTCCCGGTGGCGGGGGGAGCAAACCTCAGCGACCGAGTCCTGACAAACATCGGGTCGATGCGTAACCAGGGACTTGAGATGAACGTCGACGCTCAAGTCGTCAACACTGAGGACTTCTCCTGGACTGTGCAGGCGAATGCCTCGACGAACTCCAACGAGCTTCTCCAGCTCAATCGCGGGGCAGACGAGGACTTCCAGGGGATCTCGACTGGAGGAATTAGCGGAGGCGTCGGAAACACAATCCAAATTCTCCGTGAGGGAGAGCCCATCAACTCCTTCTTCACGTTTCGCCACAAGCGAGACGACAATGGAGACCCGATCTTCGAAGACGTAAACGGAGATGGTACCATCGATGAGGATGACCTCTACCAGGATGTAAATGGCGATGGGACGGTCAATGAAGAAGATCGAGTTGTTACAGGCAATCCACAACCCGACTGGATTATTGGCCACACGTCTCAGTTTAATTACCAAAATGTAGACTTGAGCTTTACCCTACGAGCACACCTCGGGCAGCAAGTCTACAATAACGTTGCGTCGAACTTTGGGCACTTCGATAATCTCCGGAACTTTGCCCCGTCGAACGTCCACGAGTCGGCTCTCGAGAATGGCTTCGAGACCCCGCAGTATTTTTCGGACGTGTACGTTGAGGATGCGTCCTTCCTGCGCCTAGATAATGTCTCCCTGGGTTACACGGTGCGGTCGCTTCCTTCGGTGGACCGCGTCCGCGTCTTTGCGCGGGCAAGCAACCTCTTCGTGCTGACCGGCTACAGTGGGCCAGATCCGGAAGTCGGGGGCCCAGGTTCGTCCAACATTGGGATCGATGATCAGGTGTTCCCCCGTTCGCGGACCTTCACCGCTGGGATCAACCTGCAACTGTAACGCACGAAGACGGTCCCGCTTTGGCCTGAACTCCTTTGCACATGACATCCTCTATCGCTATGACTGGCGTTTCCCAATCCCGACTTCTCTCGCTTTTTCTTCTGGCTCTAATAACGGGGGGACTGGTTGTACTCCCTGGGTGTACGGATGTGGGGGTGAACCCCAAGAGTAGCGCGACCGCCAACAACGTGTTTAGTGAAGATGGCTCCTATCAGAACTACCTGGCGAAGGTCTACGGCGGCCTGAACGTGACGGGTCAGGAGGGGCCGGCCGGCAACGCTGATATTGGGGCCATTGACGACGAGGGGTTCTCGCAGTACATGCGCCTCTATTGGAAGATGCAAGAGCTTCCGACGGACGAGGCTGTCATCGCCTGGAATGACAACGGCATTCGCCGGTTGAATAATCACAACTGGACGTCCTCGAACCAGTTCTCGGTCGGGATGTACTCCCGCGTGTTTTTCCAGGTCTCCCAGGCAAATGAGTTTCTGCGACAGTCGACCGATTCCCGGCTGGATTCCCGCGGCGTGAGTGCGGAGAAAAAACAGACGATCCAGCAGTACCGAGCGGAGGTTCGATTCCTGCGAGCCCTCAGCTACTGGCACGGAATTGATCTCTTCGGTGATATTCCCCTCGTCACGGAAGACTTTCCGCGTGGAAGTGAAGCCCCGGAGCAGAGCACTCGCGAGGAAATCTTCAACTTCATCGAGAGTGAACTGCTGGCCATCATCAACGAAGAGAATGAGGAGGTGCTTCCCCCCGCTGGGCAGGCTGAGTACGGCCGGGCGGATAAGGCCGCTGCCTGGATGCTTCTCTCGAAGCTTTACCTGAACGCCGAAGTTTACGTCGGGGAGTCTCGCTACGGGGATGTGATTGAATACACGCAGCGGGTGATCGACGCGAATTATCAGCTGGAGGAGGACTACCAGCACCTGTTCCTCGCCGACAACCACACGGCGGACGGAGTGATCTTTGCCATCCCGCAGGATGGAGACCGCACCCGTCACTTTGGCGGCACGACCTTCCTCGCGCACGCACCCGTCGGAGGAGAAATGGATGCGGCCTCCTTCGGATTGGACTTCGGATGGGCCGGCCTTCGGACGACGAGCGCCTCGGTCGATCGGTATGAAGGGGGGGACAGTCGCGACGACTTCTTCTTCACCCAGGGGCAGGAGAAAGAGATTGACGACGTTCTGCCGAACGGCGAAACCACCGATGATCCGATTGGCGCCTTCTCGCAGGGGTACGCCGCCCCCAAATTTAAGAATGTGACCTCGGATGGGCAGCCGGGTTCGAATGCGACCTTCCCGGATACCGACTTTCCGATGTTTCGCCTTGCGGATGCGTACCTGATGTACGCGGAGGCGACGCTTCGGGGAGGCGGGGGAGACCAAAGCCAGGCGCTTACCCTCCTCAACGATCTCCGTGAGCGTGCCGGCATGGGACGTGACTTGTCGCAGGCCGACCTCACGCTCGACTTTATCCTGGAGGAGCGAAGTCGCGAACTCTTCTGGGAGGCGCAGCGCCGGACCGACCTCATTCGGTTCGATGAGTTCACTCAGAATGGTGTATGGCCCTGGAAGGGAGGCGTGCAGGGAGGAACGACGACTGATGAGAACTTCAACCTGTACCCCATTCCGGCTTCTGAACTCCGGGCCAATCCGAATCTGGAGCAGAACCCCGGATACTAGGCTGGCGCTCCGGGGAGCTTCCTCCACCATGCATTGATGCCATCTGCCCGGCCCGATAGAGGGGCCGGGGAGGCACCGTTTTCGACATCCGTATCCATTGTTTTCAACTTCCGACATGCGTCGAACCGCCACGCTGATTCTGAGCTTTGTCCTTATCACCGCTCTCGGAGTCGGACTCGTCGGGTGCGACGAGAGCCCGACGAGCGTCAATGATTTTGACGTCCAGCCCAGCTTGAGTTCTCCAAACTCTCTTTCGCTGGTGCTCACGGAGGGCAGCGCGGATCTCAGTCTGAGTTATCAAGGGCTTGACGGGCACCCGACCGTCGAAACGACCGGCTCGCTGCAAGCTGAGAGCGCCGAGCAGTCCGGCAGCCCTCAGAATGGTGACCAGCGATGGTCGCTCACGTACGACGGAGAAGTTGAAGGCTCGGTTACTGAGCAGGCCATCGTACAGGGCTCAGCGCAGGGACGCACGATTGCCGACACCGTCGATGTGACGGTGAGTCCATTCCTCATCCAAAGTGAGTTCTCGCCCACGTTTGCGTCGGTTGCCGACTTTGAGGAACGAACACTGACGACGTCGAATGGGGCCACGGCGGAGCTTGATAGCTCGGTTGTGTCCGAAAACAGCGCCGGGGTGGCGTCCTTGCGCATTGAGTCTCCGGCCTCTGGAACGGCCACCATTGAGCGAACGACGAGCGTGCCGAACGCGAACCGATTCTCGTTCCTCATTCGTCCCGACCAGAGCAATGAGTTCACCCTTACGTTTTCCTTTACAGAGGAAACGGATGGCGGCACGGTTACTCACGACCTCGACGTCTCCGTCCCTTCGGGTACGGAGTGGAGCAAGTATGTCATTGCCCTCGACCAAATCAGCCCCGACTTTAACCCGGTGGCGAGCCGTGCGGGCGGCAATGGGGCTCTCCAGAGCATTAGCATGACCTCCGACTCGGACGTGACGTATTACGTCGACGAGGTTGGTTTTGCCAACGACAGTCAAATGCTCGCGGAGGTGCATGATTTTGACGCCACGACGTTCGAGTACTCGTTTGGCGGGGTCGCTCTCGATAGCTCTTCGGATGTCCCCGAAGGCAGTGATGGTGCGACCTCACGTGCCGTGGATGGAGGAGGGGGCGGATTCGGGTACAACTACAACCTCCTCTTTGCCGATGCCAGCCCGGGAGATGTGTTGTCCTTCTGGGTCAAATCTGAGTCGGAGCAGACGGGGTATGTGTTCGTCGAAACGACTGACGGCAATGCTGGCGGGTACTCCTTTGATAATGGAAGAGACATAACATTCCCGGGGGGAAACGAGTGGACGAAAATCGAGATTCCGGTCGAGACCCTGGGAGACGATCCCTCAGCTCTGCTTGACACGGGCATTCAGAATGTCGGCTTCGAAAACGAAAGCAGTCTTCTGATCGACCAGATTCGGTTCGAGCCCGGAAACTAATCTACGTACAAAGGAGCCTGGCAGGAGCGCTTTTCCCTCACCTTCGGGGGAGAGCGCTCCTGCCTATTTTCGGGTCTCATCGCTCCTTTTCCCAACGCCCTTCTCTTTATGCGCCGTCTTGTTACTGCACTTCTCGCGACGGTCCTCGTATGCGCGTTGATCACGGTCGGCAGCACGAGGGCCCAGGATGGAGCGGAACCGGTTGTGGAGACGGACCCCGCAATCCCAACCGTCAATCAGTCGGTGACAATTACATTTAACGCCGATCAGGGAGACAAGGGACTTGAGGGGTTTGACGGGACGGTCCACGCCCACACCGGCGTGTTTACGGATGAGAGCCCGAATGAGTGGCGCTGCGTGAAAAACAACTGGCCCACGAGCGACGATTTTACCGGGAACCGGAGTGATACCGATCTGACTCAAGTCGGTCCCGACACGTACGAACTCACTATCGAGGACGTTCGCTCGTTCTATAACGACAACGAGACCGGCTGCACGCTTGGGTCGGACGAAACGATTCAGACGATGAATTTCGTCTTTCGCAGCAGTGACGGTTCCAAGGAAGGAAAAGCCGAGGGTGGTGAGGACATCATCGTGGACCTCGGGGATCCGGACGCGTCCGTCCTCGCCGATATTACCTCACCCTCGTGGTCTCTCGTCGATCCGATTGTTGTCGGGACCGATACGTCCTTTGCGATTGAGGCCGCCGCCACTGCGGATTCGCTTGAAAGCTTCCGCTTGCTCGTGGATGGGGCGGTGGTGAAAGAGACACAGGAATCGTCGCTTACGGATACGCTCTCGCTGGACGCCCCCGGTCGCCGGGACGTTCGGGTGGAGGCGACCGACAATCAGGGCAATACGGCATCCGACTCCCTTTACGCGGTTCGTGCGTCCCCGACGGAGGAGCAGGCCGTGCCCCCGGGGCTCGAAGATGGGATCAATTACACTGGAGGAGGGAATGTGACGCTGGTCCTTCAGGCGCCTGAGAAGCAATTCGTCCACCTCGTTGGCGACTTTACGGACTGGGAGGTGCAGCCGGAGTACCAGATGTATCGGGAGACGAACACGACCAGTTCGGGACAAGACAGCACCCGATACTGGGTGGAAATTTCGGGGTTGTCGTCGGGGCAGGAATACGGATTTCAGTATCTTGTGGATGGGGAGATTCGGATTCCAGACCCCTACACCAAGAAGGCGCTGAGTCCCAACGACAGTGAGATTTCGGAGTCGACGTACCCGAACCTCAAACCGTACCCCACCGGAAAGGCCAACCAGCTGGTGTCGGTCTTGGAGCCGGGGCAGGAGGACTTTAACTTTTCCACGTACGACCGACCGGAGCAGGAGGACCTCGTGATTTATGAGCTGCTGGTCCGCGACTTTATTGAAAACCACGACTACGAGACGCTTCAGGACACCCTCGACTACTTCGATCGAATGGGGGTGAATGCCATCGAGCTAATGCCCGTCAGCGAGTACGACGGGAATCAGAGTTGGGGATACAATCCGGCGCTCTATTTTGCCACCGATAAGTACTACGGCCCGGCCGAAGACCTGAAGGAGTTCATCGATTTGGCCCATCAGCGGGGCATTGCGGTGATCCTGGATGTGGTCTACAACCAGCAGACGGGACAGAGCCCATTCATCCGGTTGTTCAACGAAGGGGAGTTTGGCCCCCCAACCGAGGATAATCCATGGGCCAATGCGGAAGCCAAACACCCCTTCAATGTCTTTAACGACAATAACCACGAGAGCTCATTTACAAAGTACTGGCTCGATCGGGCCAATGAATACTGGCTGACAGAATTCAACGTGGATGGGTTTCGGTTCGACCTCTCGAAGGGCTTCACTCAGGGGCCGAATAATGACGGGTATACCGATGTCGGAAGCTGGGCCGGCCCGGATCAGGAGCGGATTGGCATTCTCAAGCGCATGGCGGATGAGATCTGGGCCGTCGACGACAGCGCCTACGTGATTCTGGAGCACTTTGCCGCGCCGGAGGAGGAGCAGGAATTGGCCTCCTACCGGGCCGACGAGACGGGGGGCATGATGCTCTGGAACAACATGAATGAACCGTACAGTCAGGCCGCGAAAGGAGAGGTGGAAGGGTCGGGGTTCCGGAATACGTACTACGAAAACCGGGGCCTCAGTGAGCCGAACTACATCACCTACATGGAAAGCCACGACGAACAGTGGCTGATGTATCGAAACTTGACGGAAGGAAATTCGAGTGGAGCGTACGACATCCAGACCCTGGAGACGGCCCTCAATCGGCAAAAGCTTGTCGGGGCCTTCTTCTTTACCGTCCCCGGCCCGCGCATGCTGTGGCAGTTTGGGGAACTCGGGTATGGGTTCGGGGAGAACGGAGAACAGTGTTTGAACGGAACGGGCGACAACTGCCCGTCGATCGCCCCGGGCCGAACGTCCCCGAAACCGATTCGCTGGGATTACCGGGATCCGGCCCAGAGCCCGGACCGGGTGCGGCTCTACAAGACGTGGTCGGCCCTTATCAACCTCCGGAATCAACAGGAGGTGTTCACGGACCCCGAAACAGACGTGTCCCTTCGGGTGGGCAGCGAGACGCGAGGACGTCGCATTGAGCTTCAGCACCCGTCGATGAACGTCGTAATCATTGGTAATTTTGGCGTCACTCCGCGGGAGGTGGCCGCCGACTTTCCGTCCACCGGGTCGTGGTATGACTTCTTTACCGGAAAGGAGCTCCAGATCGAAAGCGATGAGCAGGGGGCGTCCATTCCGCTCGACCCCGGGGAATTCCACATTTACACGGATGCGCCCGTCGACACTCCGGAGTCGGGATTGGTGCCGTACGGAACCGGCGCCCCGCCGCCCGAGCCTCCGACGGACTTGACAACAACCTCCGACGTGGAGGCGGGATCAATTCAGCTTTCCTGGGCGGCCAGTTCTTCGTCGGACGTGACGGGGTACCAGCTGTATCGGGGGACGGAGGCGTCCTTCGACACGACGGATGCGCGCATTGCGACGCTCGACCCAGGGGTCACGAGCTACGCCGACACAGTGGAGGACGACCGGGTGTACTACTACCGCGTGGTGGCCCTGGACAACGATGGGGCGCGAAGCGCACTCTCGGAGTCCGTGAGTGGACTGCTGTATCCGGAAACGCTCTCGGTGGGGATCTCGCAATCATTTGGGGAGCGCTCGTCCACCTCCGATTATCGACTCGTCGCTCTCCCGGGAGATGTTCGACGAGGGGTCGGGTCAACCTTTTCGGGACAGGCGGGCGAGGACTGGCAGGTATACCGGGACAACGGCACAGAGTCGGATTTCTTCGAGGCATTCGATGGGTCGTCGAGCTTTGAATTTCGCCCCGGCCGCGGCTTCTGGGCGATCAGCGATTCCTCCTGGTCCGTGCAGGACGAGGTGTCCACGGTGCCCCTCCGAACGACCACCGCTGGACTGGCGGCCGTCGTACCCCTCCGCGACGGGTGGAATATCATCTCCAATCCCATCGATAAAGATGTGGATTGGGGACAGGTCGAGGCCGCCAACGGGGGCGACTTACAGCCCATCTGGCGCTTCGACGGGGCCTTCCAGCAGGCCACGACCTTCTCCTCGGCCCGAAAAGGAGAGGCGTTTTACTTCCACAACCGAGGGGGACGCTCGCAGCTCCGGATTCCCTACAGCGCTACGTCCTCGTCTGGCTCCGAGTCCTCCACAGAATCTGCGGCCCTCCTGACCCTTGCCGCCGAAGGCCCGGACAATACGGCGTCCCGTGTTCGGGTCGGCCGTGCGGCGAATGCCGACGATGGGGTAGGGAAAGAGGACGTGCTGGCGCCGCCGAGTCGCTTCGAGACCGTGAGCCTACGCGTTCAGGCTTCGTCGGATACTTCGTCCCGGACGAACGAGCTTATGCGCTCCGTTCAGGGCACCTCGGACGAAGGGAATACCTTTGATCTCCGACTGCGCGGACAGACGGAGCAGCCCATCGTGATGACTCTGGAGACCGATCGACTCCCGTCTCAATTTGAGTCCCTGCGTCTGATCAATCGGCAGACGGGAGCGTCGTTCGACCTTCGTAGCCAGCAGCAGGTCGAACTCAGCCCGAAAACTGAGGAGACGACCCTCACGCTCCTCGCGGGCACGGACGCGTACGTGGAGAAGAAGCAGTCCGAGCTGGTGCCGGATGAGTTGAAGTTGTGGGCGAACTATCCGAATCCGTTTCGGGAGCGCACGACTGTCGAGTACACACTCCCGGAGGCAGGCACCGTGACTGTCGAGGTGTTTGATATTCTGGGCCGTCGTGTGAGCACGCTCGTCGATGGGCACCAGGAAGAAGGTCTACACCGTCTTGATTGGAGCCCAGGGTCGCAGTCGGGTGGGGGCATCTCCAGTGGGGTCTATATCCTGCGGGTGAGCATGGACGGGACCAGCCGGACGCAAAAGATGACCGTCATCCGCTAAGTACACCGTCAACTTTGTTTTTACAGGGGGGAGCGAATTCAAAATCCCTGAGGCAGGTCGCTTCGAGCGCACCCCGGAGAGCACTCGGTCGCTCCGCTCCCAGCGCAGCCCGGTGACTATTCGGTCGCACTCCACGA
>NCRB01000033.1 GCA_002894665.1 Salinivenus iranica | reverse complement strand
GGTCAGTACCAGTGCGGGGCCAGGAGTTCCAGGACCTGCGTGCTCGTCCGTTTGTTCTGTTCGGCAATGGCGTCGCGACGAGAGACGCTAAAGGTTTTCTCGGGGTCGTGGAGCGTGGGGGAGAGGGGGTCGTCGAGGTGGGGCTGCCACCGGTTGCGCCAGGTGTCGGGGAGCGAGGCGGGCACGGCCCGATCCTGCACCCGAAGTGCGAGGAGCGTCCAGATCCGGGCGACGGCGTCCAGGCGGTACCCCCCGCCAAAGGTGCAGAGCAGTTGGCCGTCGGTGTGCTCGTCGGCCAGGGCAAACAGTCGATCAAAGAGGGTCTCGTAGGCCTGCGTGGTGAGGAGCAGGTCGGCCAGCGGGTCGCTGAAGTGGGCGTCGGCCCCGCACTGGGCCACGAGCACGTCGGGCCCGAAGTGGGCGAGGGCGTACGGGACCACCCGCTCGAAGGCCTCGAGGTAGCTGTCGGGCTCCGTATGCGGCATGAGGGGGACGTTCACCGCCGTGCCTGTGCCGGCGCCCTTCCCGATCTCGTCCACGTGCCCGGTGCCGGGATACAGGTACTCCCCCGATTCGTGCAGGCTAATTGTGAGCACCCCGGGGTCCTCGTAGTGCACCCACTGCACCCCATCGCCGTGGTGCACGTCGATGTCGACGTACGCGACCCGAAGGTCCTGCTCCCGCAGCCAGTCGATGGCGACGGAGAGGTCGTTGTAGACACAGAACCCGGCGGCCTCCTCGCGGCGGGCGTGGTGCAGGCCCCCGCCCATCTGCAGCACACGGGGAGCCTCGCCGTCGACGATCCGGCGGGCACCATGGAGCGTGCCGCCGACGAGGCCACGGGCGGCGGCGTCCATGTGCTCGAAGACGGGGACGTCGCCGGTATCCAGCCCAAACGAATGGGCTTTGGGGGGCGGCGTGCCGTCGGAGGCCGCCTCCACGGCGGAGACGAACCGGTCCCCGTGCACCCGTCGCACGTCGGCCCGGGTCGCGACCGGTGGCGCCACAGGGTCGACGGGAGGGCCGAGGGCCCCCAGGAGATCAATCACCATTCTCTGCCGCGTCGGACTGAAAGGATGCTCCGGCCCAAAGTCGTAGTCGAGATACCGGTCGTGGTACAGGAGCGGCGACACGGCAGCGAGGCGCAGGTGACGGACGGATTAGGACGAGAGGGCGTCGGCAAAGACCGTGCGCACCGCCTCCGGGGCCCTCGTCGGGCGGCGGCGGTCCGCATCCATGAAGCACAGCGTGGTGTGGCCGGAGGCGAGCAGGGGTGACTCGTCCCGACGGCGGACCGCGTACTCGATCGGCACGCGCACGGAGGGCATTTCTTCGAACCGCACAGTGATGTCGAGCAGATCGTCGTAGTGGGCCGGCCCCCGATATTGCACGTCTACATTCACGACGGGCATAATCAGGCCCTGCTCCTCGAGGCTGCGGTACGAAACGCCCAGGTTGCGGAGGGCTTCGGTGCGCCCGGCCTCGAAGTAGTCGAGATAGTGGGTATGGTACACGACCCCCATCGGGTCGCATTCGCGATACCGGACACGGTGGGAATGAGAGTACTCGTAGGCCACGACGAGACGGAGGATGGGGAAAGCAGCCGGACTAGCGGGACGAGGAGGACACGGGCGGACCGGTTTCGTAGGCGCCCAGGGCGTCGTATTTTTCCAGTCGCTGGTCGAGGAGGGTCGACGGCTCCACCTCCTCCAGTTCCTGAAGGGTGTTGGCGATGGCCCCTCCCACGGCCGTGTAGGTGGCCTTCGGGTCTCGATGTGCGCCCCCTACCGGTTCGTCCACAATCTCGTCGATGACATCGATCTCCACGAGGTCTTTCGCCGTGAGTTTGAGGGCGCGGGCGGCGTCTTCCTTGTGGTCCCACGACCGCCAGAGGATTTGGGAGCAGCTCTCCGGAGCAATGACGGAATACCAGGCATTCTCGAGCATCAGGATCCGGTCGCCGAGCCCGATCCCGATGGCCCCCCCAGACGCCCCCTCGCCAATGACGACACTTATGATGGGGACGGGAAGGCGGGCCATCTCCTTCAGGTTGTGGGCAATGGCCTCGGCCTGGCCCCGCTCCTCGGCCCCCATGCCCGGGTAGGCGCCAGGGGTGTCCAGGAGCGTCACGACGGGCTTGTCGAACTTCGCCGCCATTTTCATCAGGCGCTCGGCCTTGCGGTAGCCCTCCGGGTTCGGCATGCCGAAGCGGCGGTACTTCCGCTCCTTGGTGTCGCGCCCCTTCTGGTGACCGATCACCATAACGGTGCGGTTGCGGTAGCCGTACCGTTCCCCCTGAAACTCCGCAAATCCGCCCACGACGGATCGGTCGTCCCCAAAGGTGCGGTCGCCGTGCAGCTCAATGAACCCGTCGGTCCAGGCATCAATGTGGTCGAGCGTGTAGGGCCGCCGCGGGTGGCGGGCAATCTGGACGCGTTGCCACCGGGTGAGGTTGTGGTAGATGGAGGTGCGCAGCTCCTCAACCCGCGACTCGAGCGCGTCGATCTCGTCGGAGAGATCTTCTTGGGTCTCTTCGTTGAGCTGCCGCATCTCTGCGAGCTTGTCCTCCAGCTCCACGAGCGGCTTTTCGAAGTCCAGTAGGTACTCGTCGTCGGCCATGTCTGGAGATCGGTTCGTGAGAAACGCCCACTACGCCCGTATAGTATGACCGATGGAAGCCGAAATGACAACGTCGCGACCGCCAATTTCCCCAAACCCTCTCCGAGATGCGCCCGTCGGGCCCGCCCAGTGGACCGCTTAGCGAGTGCCTAACGTGTTCATGGTGCGGATAGTTAAGGTTTAGCGGAAAACGGGTGGGATTTCCCCGAAGGAGGACAATGGTTTTGGGTTGGTCGCGGCTCTGCTATATATTCCGTTACGGTTTTGTCAGGAGAACGCTCGCCGGGCCTGCCGCCGGGGGACCTGTTTCACTATCCACGTGCGATCAAGGCCGCAAGGGCCGATCGCTTCCCGTCGAACGCCGAACACCGTATGCCGCAGCTTTTCCCGAAAAAGGCCAACACTTTGCCGGTCCTGTCCCTCGTGGGGGCGCTTCTGGGCGGCGTGTTGTTGGTCGTCCTCGTGTGGTACTACTTCTCGCCTGAATTTACGACCGTCGGGTACCAGCCCGACCAGCCCGTGCCCTACAGCCACGAGCTGCACGTCGACAAGCTGGGGATGGACTGTCAGTATTGCCACACGAACGTGGCAAACTCGAAGCACGCCAACATCCCCCCGACGCAGACGTGCATGAACTGTCACAACCAGATTCAGACTGAATCGCCGAATCTGCTGAAGGTGCGCGAGAGCTGGGCCGAGGATGAGCCCATTCAGTGGACCAAGGTGAATCACCTCCCCGATTATGCACACTTCAGCCACGCGGCGCACGTAGACAAGGGTGTCGGCTGCGAGACGTGCCACGGGCGCATTGACAAGATGGGGGCGGAGGGCGTGTATCAGGCCGAGCCCCTGTCGATGGGCTGGTGCCTGGAGTGTCATCGTCAGCCCGAGTTGTACCTCCGGCCCGACGATCAGATCACGGCGATGGGCTACACCCAGCCGGCCAACTTCGTGGAGCGAAACCTGGGGCGCATCCGGGACGAGAACATTCAGCCGCCCACTAACTGTTCGGCCTGCCACTACTAAGAGCAGCCGGCGACCGTCTTCCGTGGAGGCACTGCGTAGTGCCCTTCCCTACCATCCGCAACGCCACAGCGTAGCATGATTGAGCTTGACGTCATCGACTCGGACACGGCCGACCGCGACGACGAGTCGGGGCCCCAATTTTGGCGCCATCCCGCGGAGCGAGGCCAAAACGCCGCCGACTCGGGCGAGAATCCGGAGTTTGGGCCGGGGGCCAGCGAGCCGCCCGACGGGGCGTCGCGGCGTCAGTTCTTGCAGTTGATGGGGGCGGCCATGGCCATGGCCGGTCTCGCCGGCTGCCGCCGGCCGGAAGAGAAGATCCTCCCCTACGCCCGGGCCCCGGAAGGACAAATGCCGGGCATCCCCCAGCGGTACGCCACGGGCATGCCGTTTCGGGATGTGCTGCGCCCGGTGCTGGTGCAAAGCCATGAAGGGCGCCCGACGAAGGTGGAGGGCAATGGGGAGCATCCGGTGGGGCAGAGCGGGACCAGCTCGTTCGAGCAGGCGTCGGTGCTCAACGTCTACGACCCGGACCGCAGCCGCACGGTCCGCCGCGACGGCGCCCCGGCGTCCTGGGACGACTTCGTCTCGTTCTGCCGCGGGTTGGCCGACCAGGCCGACCAGCGCTCGGTGGCCGTGCTCGTGGAGGAAACGTCTTCGCCCACTGTGCAGGCCATGCGCCAGCGCCTGGAGGACCGGTTTTCAGACCTTCGGTGGGTGACGTACGCGGCGGGGGGCGACAATCCGGTGCGTCGCGGAACCGAGCAGGCGTTTGGTCGCCCGCTCCGCCCCCGGTACAATCTGGGGGAGGCCGAGGTCATGCTGAGTCTCGACTCGGATTTCCTGGACGGCAAGCACCGCGACTTCCTGCACAACACGCAGGCCTTTGCGGAGGGGCGGCGGCTGGAGAGCACCGACGACGAGATGAGTCGTCTTTACACGGTGGAGAGTACGTTTTCGACGACGGGCGGATCGTCGGACCACCGGCTCGCTCTGCCGGCGCGTCGCATCCGGGCGTTTGCGGCGGCCCTCGGGGCCGAGTTGGGCGTGGGCACGGCCCCGGACGTGTCGTGGAGCGACCGGGAGCAAGCGTACGTGCGCGAGATGGCCCGTGATCTGCGACAGGCCGGGGAGCGGGGCGTCGTGCTGGCCGGCGAGTCGCAGCCGCCCGAGGTGCATGCCTTGGCGATGGCCATCAATCAGCGGCTCGGGGCGCTGGGGACCACGGTGACGCTGCTGGACGCCGCCGATACGGCGTCCGCGCAGGAGGAGAGTGTGGCTGACCTGATGGACGCGATGCGGCAGGGCGCGGTCGATACGCTCTTTATGGTTGGCACGAACCCGGTCTACGATGCGCCGGCCGAGCTGGGGGTTGAGGAGGCGCTACAGAATGTAGAGAACACAGTGCACCTGGGCCTCTTCCGAAACGAAACGGCCCGGGTCAGCGACTGGCACGTGCCGCGGGCACACTACCTGGAGCAGTGGGGGGACGGCCGCGCCTACGACGGCACACTGTCCATCATTCAGCCGCTCATCCGCCCGCTGTACGACGACGCCCACTCGGAGATTGAGGTGCTGAACCTTGCCGCCACCGGGGTTGACGCTGCCGGGTACGATCTGGTGCGCGAGCAGTGGCGCGATCAGCTTTCCGGGTCGTTTGAGGAGCAGTGGCGGCAGGCGCTGCACGACGGGTACCTTGAGGGGACCCAGTTCGAGGAAGTCTCGGCGGGCACGGCGCAGGTACCGGAGGTTCCCGGGCCGTCCGACGCGGACGACCTGGAAGTGGTCTTTCGGCTCGACCCGAAGCTGCTGGACGGCCGCTTCGCCAACAACCCGTGGATGCAGGAGCTGCCCCACCCGGTGACGAAGATCGTCTGGGACAATGTGGCAATGATGAGCCAGGCCACGGCCAACGAGCTGGGCGTGGAGGTGCAGTACAGCGAGGGAAACTTCTACGCCGACCGCATCGAGCTTTCGGTGAACGGGAAGACGGTGGAGCTGCCCGTGTGGGTCCAGCCCGGCTATCCCGACGGTTCGATTGGCGTGTCGATGGGCTATGGCCGTACCCTGGCCACGACGCGCGAGTCGTACAGCACGCCGTTTTGGGACGTGACGGACGAGGTCGATGTGTACAACGGCGGGCCGATTGCGGGCGGGCTGGATGACGACGACAATCCGACGGATGTGGTCGGCGAAAACGTTGCCCCGCTCCGACCGATGGGCCAGCGCGTCGCCACCGGCGCGACGGCCGAGAAGGTGGACAGCGGATACCTCATCGCGACGACGCAGGAGGAGGGCTCGATGGAGGGCCGTCCCATTGTGCGGTGGGCAACCCTTGAGGAGTTTCGGGAAGACCCGTACTTCGTCGACGACGACCAGCCGTATGTTCCGCACCTGAACGATGACGAGGGCCACGACGGGGAGGGGCATGGCGACGGCGAGCACGGAGGAGACGAGAGCCACGGGCAGGGCGATTCCTCCGTGGGGGGAGATGGGGCCGTGCAGAGCGAAGAAGCCTACGGGCTGGTGGCCGGTCCGGGATCGGACGCTCATACGGTGAGCGACGTGCCGGAGGGCACGCAGGTGGAGCCGGAAGGGGAGAAGACGCGGGGGCAGCGCCAGCGGGAGTACCCGATGGCGTGGCAGGAGAATCACCCGCAGGATCAGGAGGCGATGAAGAACAATCCCTACTACGGGAACCAGTGGGGCATGTCTATCGACCTGAACACCTGTACGGGCTGTAATGCCTGCGTGGTGGCCTGCACCAGCGAGAACAACGTCCAGGTGGTGGGCAAGGAGGAGGTGAGCCGGGGGCGGCACATGTACTGGATTCGGAATGACCGGTACTACGTGACAGAAGGGGCGGAGGACGACAACCCGGACATGATGACGCAGCCGGTGATGTGCCAGCACTGCGAGAACGCCCCCTGCGAGTCGGTCTGCCCGGTCGCGGCCACCGTGCACTCGCCGGATGGGACGAACCAGATGATCTACAACCGCTGCATCGGCACGCGGTACTGCGCGAACAACTGCCCGTACAAAGTCCGGCGCTTCAACTTCTACGACTGGACGAACACGCTGCCGACCGAGGTGCAGATGGCCCAGAACCCGGAGGTGACGGTCCGCTCGCGGGGCGTGATGGAGAAGTGCTCCTGGTGCGTACACCGCATCCGCGGCAAGCAGCAGCAGGCCGACAATGAGGACCGGGACCTGCAGCCGAATGAGGTCGAGACGGCCTGTCAGCAGGCGTGTCCTACGGATGCCATCACATTTGGGGACCTCAACAATCCGGAGAGCGACGTGGTGAAGGAGAAGGAAAACCCGCGCCGGTACGAGTTGCTTTCGTACCTCAACACGAAGCCCCGGTTGTCTTACCTCGGACGCGTCCGGAATACGAATCCCCGCCTCGAAGATGCACTGGCGTCCACCGACACCGCGACGACCAGCGCGTAACCCCCTGCACGCTCCCCTGTAGAATCAACCCGAGAAGCTCGTGGCGCACAAAGAGGAATCCAAATCGATTCCGACCGACCCGTCGGCGCAGGCCCCGGCGCATGGGGATGGGGATCGCCTCATCAAGGGCAACCTCTCCTTCCATGACATCACCGAGATGGTGTCGCGGCACACGGAGAAAAAAGCGCCCCTGGCGTGGTACGTGGCGTTCGGCACGGCCCTGTCCGGCACCCTTCTGCTGCTGGCCATGCTGGCGTATCAGGTGTGGAACGGCGTCGGCGTGTGGGGCAACAACCAGCCCGTGGGGTGGGGCTGGCCGATCGTCAACTTCGTGTTTTGGGTGGGCATCGGCCACGCTGGCACCCTAATTTCGGCCATTCTCTTTCTCTTTCGCCAACACTGGCGCACGTCCATCAACCGGGCGGCGGAGGCGATGACGCTGTTCGCGGTGATGTGTGCGCTCATCTTTCCCACGTTCCACGTGGGGCGGGTCTGGGCCATCTATTGGACGCTCCCGATCCCGAACCAGATGGAGATGTGGCCGCAGTTTAAGAGCCCGCTGCTTTGGGACGTCTTTGCGGTGTCGAGTTACTTCCTCGTCTCGCTCGTCTTCTGGTACGTCGGCCTGGTGCCCGACCTCGCCACACTCCGCGATCGGGCCTCCAATTTCTGGCGGAAACGCATCCTCGGCTTCTTCTCGCTCGGATGGACCGGCGCCAACCGCCACTGGCGCAACTACGAGAAGGCGTACCTCCTGCTCGCCGGCCTTGCTACGCCGCTGGTGCTCTCGGTCCACTCGGTCGTGTCGTTCGACTTCGCGGTATCGGTTCTGCCGGGCTGGCACACCACCATTTTCCCGCCCTACTTTGTCGCGGGGGCCATTTTCTCGGGGTTTGCCATGGTGGTGACGCTCATGGTGATTACGCGCGAGATCTATGGGCTGAAGAATCTCATCACGCTCGATCACCTGGAGA
Organism: Salinivenus iranica; assembly: GCA_002894665.1. Taxonomy (GTDB): domain Bacteria; phylum Bacteroidota; class Rhodothermia; order Rhodothermales; family Salinibacteraceae; genus Salinibacter; species Salinibacter iranicus. Next base: position 24,270 of record NCRB01000033.1, on the reverse strand, counting down.
AAATGAACATCATCATCCTGGTGACCGGCACGATCGTGGGCTTCGCCTACATCACGGAGTTCTTTATGGCCTGGTACTCGGGCGTCGAGTATGAGCAGTATGCCTTCCTGAACCGCGCCTTTGGGCCCTATGCTTGGGCGTACTGGATCATGATGACCTGCAATCTGGTCTCGCCGCAGCTCTTCTGGTTTAAGAAGCTGCGCCGCTCTATTCCCGTGATGTTTGCGCTCTCGATCGTGGTCAACATCGGGATGTGGTTCGAGCGGTTCGTAATTACGATCACGTCGCTGCACCGCGACTTTCTGCCGAGCTCGTGGGGGTACTTCGAGCCGACCTGGGTCGATATTGGGACGTTTGTCGGTTCGTTCGGGCTCTTCTTTACGCTCTTCCTGCTCTTCCTCCGCTTTGTGCCGATGGTGGCCATGTCGGAGGTGAAGGGCGTGATGCCGCAGGCCGACCCGCACTACCACGAGGGGGGCGACGGGCGCCCGGAGCGCGACGGCGATGCGCCCTATATTGAGCCGGCCCCGGCGGCCGCTGTGGAGGCCCGCCGACAGAATAATTCCTAGCCCGTCCGCTCTTCCTGCACGCCTTCTTTCATACGCATCCACACGCCATGCTGGACGAACTCCTCCGTGAGATCAAGGCCATGATGGGGATCTACGACAGCGATGCCGACCAGGTCTACGGCCTGCTGGCAGAGTTTCCGGATCCCGGGGCCCTGCTCCACGCCGCCGAGGCGGTGCGGGAGGAGGGCTACAGCCACTTCGACACGCACAGCCCCTTCCCCATCCACGGGATGGACGACGCAATGGGGCTGGGCAACTCGAAGGTGGGATACTTCACGTTCCTCGGGGGCGTGACGGGGCTGGCCACGGCCACGCTCCTGCAGTGGTGGACGGCGGCTGTTGATTATCCCCTCAACATCAGCGGCAAGCCGTTTTTCGCGGTGGAGCCGTCCGTGCCGATCATGTTCGAACTGACGGTGCTCTTTGCGGCGTTTGGCGCGGTAGGCGGCATGCTGGCCCTCAACGGGCTGCCCCGCCCGTACAACCCGCTCTTCTACTCCGAGCGGTTTAAGGGGGCGAGCGACGACCGGTTTTTCCTTCACATCGCCGCTAGCGACGATCAGTTCGACGCCGAAGAGACAGCGCGCACGCTCCGCTCCATCGGCGCTCTCCACATTGAACTCGTGCAGGATGACGGGGTGGCCGACGCGTAACGCTACGCATTCGGCCTCCTGCCGCCTGTTTTTCGACTTGTTTCCTGACCCACCGATGCAACGCCTTCTCACTCTCGGAGTGCTGCTCACTGTTCTGCTGGCCGGGTGCCGCGGCCACCAGTCGGAGCGGCCGCCGATTCACCCACACCTGGGCATGGACTTCCAGGAGAAGTTCCAGGCGCAGAGCTACAACCCGCTGTTCGAAGATAAGGCCACCATGCGGAAGCCGGTGACGGGGACGGTGGCTCGCGGCCAACTGCGGGGGAACTCGGAACTGCATGCGGGGCGGACGGAGGAGGGAGAGTACGTGGAGAGCGTGCCCATTGACGTCACGCGGAAGGTGCTGGAGCGAGGAAAGGACCGTTACGAGATCTATTGCACGCCGTGCCATGGGCAGACGGGGGCGGGGAACGGGATTATCATGCGGGGCGACTACGGCTATACGCCTGCCTCCAGTTACCACGTCGACCGGCTGCGCCAGGTGTCCGACGGCTACCTGTACGATGTGATTGCCAATGGCGTCCGCAACATGCCGGCCTACGGACAGCAGATCCCTGTGCGGGACCGGTGGGCGATCGTCACGTACATCCGGGCGCTGCAGCGCAGTCAGAATGCCCGCCCCGAAGAGCTGCCCGAGGACCTCGCCTCGCGCCTGGAGAGAAAGGTAGGAACGGACGGCGACGCCCCGTCCGACACGGTCCGAGTGGCGGGGCGACAGCCCGACGCCTCGTCGTCGGAGTAGCCCACCTGCCGACCGCCGTACGCACACCCCTTGCCACAATCCGCTGATTGCCCGAACACGCAACGGGCCCCGGACATCCCATCGATGCCATGAGCACTTCCCCTGAGCAGAACGCTTCCTTGTCCTGGCTCGCCGACCCGTTGGCCTCCACCCGGGAGGCTGCGGAGCGGACGTACCGGGCCGTGGGCGATCGCCGCGCCTGGCTGCTGCCCACCGCACTGGGCGTCGCCCTCCTGGCCATCAGTCTGCTGGGCCTATGGCAGAGTGCCGAGGACTTCTTCTTTGCCTACCTGACGGGCTGGTCGTTCCTGGTGACGACGGCACTCGGGGGGCTTTTCTTCCTGATCTTTCACCACCTCACCCGGGCCTCCTGGAGCGTCACGATCAACCGGATCAATGAGAGCCTCATCTGGGCCTTTCCCCTTCTGTTCGTGTTGGGGATTCCGCTCCTATTTGGGATGCACGACCTCTACCACTGGACCCACGCGGAGCTCTACGACCCGAGCAGCCCGGAGTACGATGAGATCCTGGCGGGGAAACGGGCGTACCTGAACACGCCGTTCTGGATCGCGCGGATGGTGCTCTATTTTGCAGTCTGGACACTCGTCTCGTACCGCCTGTATGCGTTTTCGATACGACAGGACGTCGATCCGGACCCGGACATCCCGGCCAAGCTGCGGAGCACGAGCGCGTGGGGCTTGCCCGTGACGGCCGTGACCGTGGCCTTTGCGAGTTATGACATCCTCATGTCCACCTCTCCCCACTGGTTCTCGACGATCTTCGGGGTGTACTTTTTCTCCGGTGGCATCCTGAGCGCCGTGGCGGTGATCACGCTGGTTGCCGCCCTGCTTCAGAGCACAGGGGGGCGCCTCCAGGGGGTGATCACGAAGGAGCACTACCAGGACCTCGGGAAGTACCTGTTCGGCTTCGTCGTCTTCTGGGCCTACATCGCCTTTAGCCAGTACATGCTGTACTGGTACGGCGGCATTCCCGAAGAAACGGTCTGGTTCCAGCATCGCCTCCAAGACGGATGGGGCTGGCACAGTGCGTTCCTGCTGGGTTTCCACTTTGTCGTGCCGTTTCTCGTGCTCCTCCCGCGGGGGACAAAGCGCACGCTGCCCATTCTGTCGGTCATGGCCGTGTGGCTCATCGGAATGCACTGGTTTGATCTGCACTGGGTGGTGCTGCCGGTCCTGCGTGATAGCGCCGGCTTTCACTGGGTTGACTTTACGTGCTGGTTGGGGTTAACGGGGATCTTCGCAGGGGGGCTCATGTACCGCCTAAGCCGGCATCCCCTGGTTCCCCAAAACCACCCGTCGCTCAGTGCCTCGCTCCACTTTGAGAACTCATAGCCGGTGCGTGTACCCCGGGGCATACCGGCTGCTTCCGTCGGATTTTCACCGGCTGAAAACGACCCATTGCCCGGGTCGCCCGTACTGTTTAGACCATAAGGTAGAAGCCTTACGTGCCGATGAGTGACTCCGCCGACTCCCATTCTGTGCCTCCGTCTCCCCCCCTCGTCGCCCCGCGGGACGCATCCGTCGTTTCCGGGGCCGAAGTGACGTTCGTGTGGGAGTCCGTGGAGGGGGCGGTCTCGTACCGCTTGCAGGTGGCGCCGACGGCGCGCTTCGACGACCTGCTCGTCGATGAAGATGTGGGAACGGAGACCGCGGTGACGGTCGGAAACGTCTTTCCGGAGAACGGGGACACCCTGTTCTGGCGCGTGCGGTCGGTGAGCGAGGCGGGATGGAGCGAGGGCGGGACGGTTGAGAGCTTTGTGGCGGCCACGCGGGAGGAGGCGAAAAAGGCCCTCGCGCGAGAGGAGGAGGACCAACCCGTCACGGGGCTGGCCCGGGCCGAGCGTCGGGAACAGCCGCGACAGGTGTTTACGCTCGATGACCAGTTTGAAGAAGAAAAGGAGCGGGGCGTCGCCTACGAGGGGGTGGCGGCGAGCCAAATCATGGCCGTGGCCGCGGCCATCCTGGTGGTGATTGCCGTCGCTGTGGTGGTCATCTTCGGGTGGTACGAGCAGGTGTCCCAGGAGGCAGAGGCGAGCGCCTCGGGCGCCGACACGTACTCACGCGTCCAGAAGGTGGACCGGGAGGCGGCGCAGCAGCTTCAGGAATACGGAGTGGTCGACGAGGAGGCCGGGGTGTATCACATTCCGATTGACGACGCCATGGGCCTCGTGCTCTCCGAGCAGTACGGGGAAGGGGCGGAAGGAGGCGGTACGAGTTCTCAGAATCAATAGTAACGTGGACGCTGCTCCCGGCCGCACGCCGGGGCATTGTCCGTGCACACCATGATCTCCATTCGAGCCACCATTCTCGGGGTCTTGTGCCTCGCCCTTGTGGGCGTGAGCGCGTCCCCGGTATGGGCGCAACGGAGCAATCAGTCGCGGGACGAGCTGGAGGGGGTAAATATTGAGCGGCAGCTTGGCGACAAAATCCCGACGGACCTTACGTTCCAGAACGAGAACGGCACCACGGTAACTCTGGAGGAGTACCTGGATGGAGAGACGCCCGTCGTGCTGAATCTGGTGTACCACAGCTGCCCTATGCTCTGTGGGCTCATGCTCGACGGGTTTACGAGTTCGCTGGAATCGTTGTCCTGGACCCCCGGCGAAGAGTTTCGGGTGCTGACCGTGAGCTTTAATCCCCGTGAGGGGCCCGAGGTGGCTCAACAGAAGAAAGAGACCTACGTACAGAAGCTGGGCCGGCCGTCGGCGGCGGACGGATGGCACTTCCTGACGGGCGACAGCACTGCCATCCGGCAGTTGACGTCGTCTGTCGGGTTTAACTTTCAGTGGGTGCCGGAGAAGCAGGAGTATGCCCACCCGACGGCGCAAGTGTTCTTGAGTGGGGAGGGGACGGTGACCCGCTACATCTACGGGATTGAGATTCCGTCGGATGACATGCGGAAGGCCCTCGTGGAGGCCTCAAACGGCTCTGTGGGCAACGCCATCGACCAGGCCGCCATGTATTGCTTTCAGTTTGACCCTGAGAAAAACACCTACACGGCCGACGCTTTCAACATTATGAAGATTGGGAGCGTACTCACCTTCCTTCTTCTTGCGGGGGCGCTGTTTTTCTTCTGGCGTCGCGAGTACGAGGATCTGGAGCGGCACGAAGCATGGGCCGACCGCATCCCGTCGACCGGATAACCGGGGGCGCCGATTCACCAACCGACATCATTCTGATCCGATATGGGTGATTTTTGGCTACCAGAGGCTGCTTCAACCATCGCTCCTGAGGTGGACAGTCTCTTCCTTTTCGTCACGGCGGTGAGTGCGATCCTGCTGGTGGGAGTGACCGGCGCCATGCTGTACTTCGTCTACCGGTATCGACGCCAGAGCCCCGGAGAGCGACCCGCCCCCGTTGAGGAAAGCAAGCTCCTGGAGATTTCGTGGATCGTAATCCCCACCATTCTGGTGCTTCTCGTCTTTAACTGGGGGTTCAAGAGCTACGTGAAGATGCACGCCGTGCCCTCGGAGGCCTACGAGATTCGGGTGGAGGCCCAGCAGTGGAATTTTTTGTTTGAGTACCCGAACGGGGTGACAAGCGACACGCTGTATGTGCCGGAAGGGGAAAAGGTGAAGATGCGGATGAGCAGTGCCGATGTCCTGCACGGATTCTTTATCCCCGCCTTCCGGGTGAAGTACGACATCCTTCCGAATCGGTACACATCCGTCTGGTTTGAGGCCACGAAGGAGGGGGACTACGACCTCTTCTGCACCGAGTATTGTGGGCGCAACCACTCTGAGATGGACAAGGTGGTGCGAGTTGTTTCTCAGGACGCGTTCGACAATTGGTTGGAAGAAGCCGGCACGTCCGAGGACATTCCGCTTCCTGAGCTAGGAAAACAGCTCTACTCTCAGCGGGGGTGTCAGGGATGCCACAGCCTGGACGGGTCGGAGATGGTCGGTCCGTCATTCCAGGGCCTTTACGGGCGTACCGATCACGAAATGAGCGACGGAACGACCCTTGCGGTGGACGAAAACTACCTCCGGGAGTCCATCCTCAAGCCCGAGGCCCGGATCGTGGCGGGATACGATAACCTGATGCCCGGCTCGTATTCCAGCCTGTCGGAGCGGCAGCTCACGGGGCTCATTGAGTTTATCAAGGAGCAGAGCGACAAGGAACCGCCGGCATCGGATCAGGGACAGACGACTGCGACAAATTAGACTGCGGGGCGGTCGCGAAGGCCGCGGCCGATCCGTTCTCCTCACAGATCAGCACGAGGATCCATGAGCACAGACACCCAGAACACAGCCGTCGCACAGCCGGACGAACATGAGGAGGGAGAAAACTACCTCAACCACGAGACCAGCGTATGGTCGTGGCTGTCGACGAAAGATCACAAACGGATCGGGGTTCTCTACTGCGTCACCCTGGCCCTCGTATTCCTGGCCGCCGGAGTGCTGGCCCTGGTGATGCGGGCTGAGCTCAGCGGGCCGGGCGAGACCATGATGGCCAATGACACCTATAATCAGGTGTTCTCGATGCACGGCATCATGATGGTCTTCCTGTTTCTGGTGCCGTCGATCCCCGCAATCCTTGGTAACTTCGTGTTGCCCATGCAGATTGGGGCAAAGGATGTAGCCTTTCCTCGCCTCAACCTTGCCTCGTGGTACGTGTACCTGGCGGGGGCCACTCTCACCATTATGGCTCTGTTGTGGGGCGGGGTGGACACGGGGTGGACCTTCTACACGCCGTACTCGAAGACGACCGGGGGCGGCGTCTTGTGGATGACCTCGGCGATCTTTGTGGCCGGGTTTGCGAACATCTTTACGGGGCTCAACTTCATCGTCACGATCCATAAGATGCGGGCGCCGGGCATGACCTGGAATCGGCTCCCGCTGTTTGTATGGGGCATGTACGCCACCAGCATCGTGCAGGTGTTGGCCACGCCGGTGATCGGCATCACGATGGTGCTTCTGATCCTGGAGCAGGTTCTGCAGATCGGCATCTTCGATCCGTCGCTCGGAGGCGACCCGGTGCTCTTTCAGCACTTCTTCTGGTTTTACAGTCACCCGGCGGTGTACATCATGATTCTGCCGGCGTTCGGCATCATGTCGGAGCTGATCGCCACGTTTTCTCGCTCCCGCATTTTCGGGTACCGGGCGATTGCGCTCTCGTCGGTTGCGATCGCCATGCTCGGGTTCCTGGTATGGGGCCATCACATGTTCGTGAGTGGACAGTCGGTCGTCTCCTCGATCGTCTTCTCGCTGATTACGTACCTCATCGGCATCCCGTCCGGCATCAAGGTCTTTAACTGGGTGGCGACGTTGTACAAGGGCTCCATCTGGCTCCAGACCCCGATGATCTACGCCCTCAGCTTCCTGTTTCTCTTTTCGATTGGGGGCTTTACGGGCATTATGGTCGGCGTCCTGTCTGTGGACGTGCATCTGCACGACACCTACTACATCGTGAGCCACTTTCACTACGTGATGATGGGCGGTACGGTGGTGGCCCTCCTGGGCGGCATGCACTACTGGTGGCCAAAGATTACGGGGCGGATGTACAACGAGACCCTCGGAAAAATTGCCGCCTTCCTGGTCTTCGTCGGGTTCAACCTTACCTTCTTCCCGCAGCTGGTACTGGGGGCGAAGGGCATGCCCCGCCGGTACGCGACGTACGCGGATCGCTTCACGGACCTGCACCAGCTTTCCACGGCGGGGTCTGGTGTCCTGGGCGTGGGGCTCTTCCTCGTGCTCGGCTACGCGCTATGGTCGTTGAAGTACGGAGAGAAGGCGCCCGCCAACCCGTGGGGCGCAGCCACCCTCGAGTGGACCAATGTAGCGGCGTTGCCCGACCCGCACAATTTCAAGCGAACCCCTCTCATCACGCGCGGCCCGTACGACTTTCACCTCGCCGATGAGGTGTTTGGCGGCGGCGACGGAGAAGCCGACGGGGACCAGGGCCTCCGAGTCCCGGATGCGGCCCCGGCGGCTCCCCTCGAACCCAGCCGCGACGCGTAGTGGATTCCCCGTTGGTACGTTTCTTTGATCCCGCACCCCCATGGCTACGGACACTGACATTGCGCCTGCTCCGACCGAGACGGACCACCACGACCATCCGGCGCACCTACAGCATCACTTCGTCTCGTCGGAGCAGCAATTCGACTCGGCGAAGCTCGGGATGTGGCTCTTCCTCATCACCGAGATCCTGCTCTTCAGTGCAATGTTTGTCGCCTACGCTGTCTATCGGCAGTGGCACCCGGAGACCTTTGTGGCGGCGAGCGAAACCCTGAACGTTACCATGGGCACGATTAACACGATCGTGCTTCTGACGTCGTCCCTCACCGTTGCGCTGTCCATTCACTACATTCAGAAGGACGAGGTCAAAAAGTGCATCTACAACCTGGGGGCGACGCTGGTCCTGGCGGGAGGGTTTATGGTGATCAAGTATTTCGAGTACACCTCGAAGTTTGAGCACGGGGCGTACCCGGGCGGGATGTTTGATCCGCACGGCGGCCACTATGCGCAGCTTGCTGACGTTCCGTTCGCCTCCCAGTTCTTTAGCATTTACTTCGTCATGACGGGCATTCACGGCCTTCACGTGATCATCGGAATGGCGGTGATCGGGTGGGTGGCCGTTCGTGCCTGGATGGGAAGCTTCAGCAGCGAATACTACACGCCGGTGGAGTTGACGGGGCTCTACTGGCATCTGGTTGACATCGTCTGGATTTTCCTCTTCCCGATGCTGTACCTCATTTAACCCCACACCAGGGCCGCTTCCCCGGCTCTATCGATTCTGAGTGCACCCTGCATCCGTACCGACTCCACCATGTCAGACGACGGTCACCACATTCTCCCGAAAGCAACGCTCCTAAAGGTGTTCGGGGGATTGATTTTCCTTACGGTCCTGACGGTTGCGGTGGCCTACGTGCCCCTTGGGCCGCTGGCGGTGCCCGTCGCCATCGGCATTGCCGCGACCAAGGCCACGCTCGTTGTGCTCTACTTCATGGCGCTTCGGTACGACAATCCGGTCAATGCCCTGACCTTCACGATTGGGATCATCATGGTGATGGTCTTTATCACGTTCACCATGATTGATACGGCGTTCCGTGGAGATATGGGGAATGTGGACCGCCAAACGATGGGAGAAATTGAACGCGAGCAGGAAGCGGCGCAGCAACAGCAGGAGCAAATTCCTTCGGAGCAGCTGCGCGTGGCCCCTGCGGATTACCCCGACGATCGGGGAGCAGACGCGGGGGCGGCCTCGGGCGATAGCGACTCCTAACGCAGAGTACGGAAATACGAACACATGAAGAAGGTGTGCAGTATTATGGGGTGAAAGCGCTTCTGTTTTTGCACGTATGGTGGGTGTCAAACCGACGGAGGGCACCATGTCTTTTCTCTTCCTCATTCTGGTTGCTCCGGTGTTTTTCCTACTCCTCCTGTGGGGGGGAGTGACGGTGTACCGCATCTATCATCCCGAGCGCCCGCTCCCCTTCAACGAAGATCCGGTTGTGAAGCGGGAACGCGCGGCCGCCGAGGGAACGGCGGTGCCGGTGGGCGTCCGGGAGATCCGGGCCGATCAGCGGCGCACGTACCGACAGGCCGACATGGGGACCTACCACTATGCGTGGGGCGGGTCCGAAGGGATTCCCGAGGCCTGGCACGAGGAGCTGTGGAGGCGCCGAAACTGACGCAGGGGCCGGGCACTCGCCAGTACGGGGCGGCCATGTGCTTCGACGAAATGCGCGAAGCGGAAACAAAGAACGGGACCCGATAGGGCAACTCGTCCCCGTTCTACAGCCTCGTTCTTGTGGGCGGACGAGACCGGACCCCCGAAGGAAAAGCCGGGGGACTGTGTCGGCCCGTGCACGCGAGCCCTACCAGATCTGCCGCCGAACACCCGTGGGAGTGAAAGGTATGATATCCGGAAATTTCAGAGGGTTTGTTTGAGCATACGCTCCATCCACAACGACGCGTCGCATGAAGGTTGCTGAACACCTGGACCGTGCATCGAATCCGCTCATCTCGTATGAAATCATTCCCCCTCGTCGGGGCGGATCAGCCGACCAGATCTTGCAGGTCGTCGATGAACTGATGCAGTTCGATCCTCCCTTCGTCGATGTGACCAGCCATTCGGCGGAGGTCACATACGAACAGACGGCGGAGGGCACCTGGGAACGGCGAGTGAAACGAAAACGACCGGGCACGATCGGGCTCTGTGCGGCCATTGAGGCCCGGTTTGACATCGACACCGTCCCCCACCTTCTCTGCCGCGGGTTCACCCGAGAGGAAACCGAGGACGCTCTCATTGAGCTCAACTACCTGGGCATCGACAACGTGCTCGCCATCCGGGGAGACGACAACGGGTACGAAAAGCCCCTGAAGGGCACCCGCTCCCGCAACGAGTATGCCGTCGACCTCGTGCGTCAGATTAACGACATGAATGAGGGACGGTATCTGGAAGAGCTGGCCAACGCGGAGCCCACCGACTTTTGTGTTGGGGTGGGGGGGTATCCGGAGACCCACTTTGGGGCGCCCAATCTGACGTGGGACATCATGCGATTAAAGCAGAAGGTGGAAGCCGGGGCGGACTACATCGTCACGCAGATGTTCTTCGACAACGAGTACTTCTTCAACTTTGTCGACGAGTGCCGAGATGTCGGCATTGAGGTGCCCATCATCCCGGGAATCAAGATTCTGAAGCGAAAGAGCCACCTCCGCCTGCTGCCCAAGCACTTTCACACGGAGATTCCGGAGGCCCTGGCCGCTGAAGTCGACGCCGCCGATCCCGAGGATGTGGAGGACATCGGGGTGGAGTGGGCCATTCAGCAGACCGAGGAACTGATGAGTGCAGGAGTGCCCTGTATTCACTTCTACATTATGTCCAGCGCCCAGACGGTGAAAAAGGTTGTATCGCCTCTCCGAAAGATGGCGTAGTGGAAGAGAAAAAGAGGACGAAAGAAAAATGGGCCCAGTCCTCTGAAGACTGGGCCCGCTGGGGATGAAAAAAGGGGCGTTCCTCTACCGGTGAACATCCTTCTCCTTGCTTCGGAGCTTGGACTTGTACTTTTCCAACTGACGACGAAGGTGATCGAAGCACAGGTTAATCGCCTCCTTGTGTGTGTCGGCACTGTCTTCGGCCGAGAGCTGTTGCTGGTACACTTCGATGTTGATCGCGGCGGTCTTCTTCGCGGCGGGAGAATTGTCCTCCCCCAGAATGACGTGGGCGTTTACGATCCCGTCGTAAAACTGCTCGAGCTTGCTTGTGCGCTCCGCGGCGTACTCGCGAATCCGATCACTGATGTCCACGTGTCGAGCGGTAATCTGCGTCTGAAAGGCCATAGGGGCGGGCGGGATTTGTGACAGATGAGCATAAGACGGTAGGGTCTCTCTCATTCCCACGTCGGCCCGATGTTTCCGGGACGGCGGGAGGAGTCAGGAGGCCGGTGGGGCCGCTTCGAGATACTGGTCTTCCAGGGCCCGCATGGTCTCTTGCCCGGCGGGGGTTTGGTCGTCGTATCCGAGGAGGTGAAGCAGGCCGTGTACGACGTACCGGTGGGCCTCTTCCGCAAACGAGGCGTCGAATTCCTCGTGGCGCTCGGCGGCCGTGTCGAGGTCGATGTAAATCTCTCCCTCCACGATTTGATCGTCGTTGTCTGGGGCGTCGCGGAGGGAAAAGGAAAGGACATCCGTGTCGTAGTCGTGGTCGAGGTACGACACGTTCAGGGAGCGGACGGTCTCGTGGTCTGTGAGCACGACGCTAAGGTGCACCAAGTCGCCGTGCTCGGCCTCTATGACGTGGCGAATGAGACGTTCGAGGGCCTCCTCGTCCAGTTGACGAGAGGGATGCACCTGTTGAATGGATAGAGGGGTCGTGTAAGCGTCGTCCACGAAAACGGGGGAGAAAGAAATACAGGGACGCCGGGTTATGACGCAAGTGGATCGACCTGAGCCGTTGGGTCTAGGTCGGCGGGGTCAATCTCATAGGCTGAGGAGTCCTCCGGGGACTCGTCCGCGGATTGGTCGGCGTCGTCTTCCTCCGTCGCGACTACGTTGAGCGCGTGCAGTCCCTTCGGGCCGTCGTTCATTTCGAATTTGACGTCCTGGCCGGCGCGAAGCGTCTTGAAGTCGTCGTCCGACTCGATGTTCGAGTAATGGACGAAGACATCGTCTCCGTCTTCGGGGTGGTCAATGAACCCGTATCCCTTCTTGGCGTCGAACCACTTCACTGTACTGTATTGCATGGCGGGCCGGAAGTCTTCGTCGTCGGGCGCTCCCCGCCTCGGGGTGGGGCCGCACGGGGTGGGAAGGCCGAAGCGTCGGAAAGTACGATGAGGAGAGAGTGGGAGAGATCCCGATTGTAGCGCAACAGGCGGAACGCAAGTGCGATACGTCGTGATGTAAACATAGACCGGGCCAGGGGGGCTGTCAAGCGCCTATGGGGGGGCCGGTCCAGGGTGGCCGCCCCGGCCGGGGCACCTAGGGTCCCCCCGCAGGAGGCGATTCACCGCCAGGAGCGTTGCCCGGGGCGGGAGGCTGCAGACCGGGCGCGGCGGTGCCCGCCGAATCGCTGGTTAGTCCGTAGGCCTGTCGCACCCGTGGGGGGATCTGGTACGGCACCTGTGACAGGACGTCGTTCAGCCGGTTGTCGAAGGCCTCGGTCGCGTCGCTCATCCCGGTGTCCGTGTAGCTGCGCCTCATCATTCCCGCGTACTGCAGGGCGCGGCTGAAGGAACGCCGTGAGTTGGCCGTGCGCAGCTCGTTGAACACCTCGGGCTGGGCCCGGTCCAGGATGTCGACCGCGTTCTCGGTATCGCCGATCGTCCGGAAGGCATCGGCCGTGAACATCATCGTTTGGATGTCGCCGGGAATCGTGGAGAACGGGACCTGACTCGTGAAGTCCGTCAGGAAGCGACCGGCCCGCTCCTGGTGGCCCTGGCGGGCCAGCTGCTGGGCCGCGTGCGAAAAGTGAAGCCGGTAGCCGTCCACCATCCGGCGCGCATTTTCGTTGTAGTAGACCGTGGAGTCGGACAGGTTGCTAAACCGGAAGTTTGACATCCGGTCGTCGGTCAGCCCGGGGATGACGCGGCCCAGCGGCTGGTCGTGCTGGATGGGGAGGACGCGGTAGGCTTGCCCCTCAAGCTGAAAGTAGTTGTTCAGGTTGAGCTGACCGGACTGGGCGACCGTCACGGCGAAGTAGATGGGCCGCTCCCAGTCGTTTTCGGCGTTGGTGCGGAGCATATTGTAGGCCACTAGGTCGGCGACCTGGAGGATGCGGGAGTCCTGGCCGTAGGAGCGCCCCTGGAGCTTCCACTGCATGGGGCGCTGGAGGGCCGAGGTGTCCGTATTGGGGAGGTAGTCGTTCCAGCCCGACGTCACCGCCGCGTCGCTGACGGGCAGCTGGACCTGGCGGGCCTCCCACTGCCGCGGCCGCAGGGACTGGATCTGCTCATTCGACATTGAGATCGGGAGGGGGGCGGACTCGTAGGTGCTGTGCTCCTTCAGCTGGCGGATATACCAGGGCGTGTTCAGCAGGGAGAGGTTTACGACCCGCACGTCCGTGCGCACGCCTTCAACCTCCTGGAGGTACCACAGCGGGTAGGTATCGTTGTCGCCGTTGGTGAAGATGATGCCGTCCTCGGCCACGCTGGAAAGCATGTTGTGGGCATAGTCTCGCGGCACGTGATTCCCCGAGCGGTCGTGGTCCCCGTAGTTTTCGACGGTCATCCAGCCGGGCACGGCCAAAAAGATCAGCAGGCCTGCGCCGAACAGGGTGGCCGCCCGTCCGGTCGACGCCAGCGAGTCGCGCACCGACTCGTAGGCCATTTGGAGAAGCCCCCCGGCGCCGATCCCCACCCACAGGCTAAAGGCGAGGAAGCTTCCGACGTACGAATAGTCCCGCTCGCGCGGCTGCATCGGGGTCTGGTTCAGGTATAGAATGATCCCGATGCCTGTCATAAAGAACAGCACAAAGACGCTGAAGGCCCGCCGCCAGTCGCGATTGAAGTGGTAGAAGGCCCCAAAAAGGCCCAGGAGGAGCGGCAGGGCGAAGTACACGTTGCGCGACTCTCGTTCGCTGGGGGTCTTGCGCACCTGGTCGGCCCCGGAGGCTCCGTTGGAGCTGGCCCCGGAGGCGGAGGCCGTGGAGGCGGATGTGGAGGGCGGATCGATAAAGGGGAGACCGGTGATGGCGGGAGCGCCCTGCACGTCGCTTGCACGGCCCGAGAAGTTCCACAGGAAGTACCGCAGGTACATGTACCCGACCTGATAGTCGAGGAAAAACTCCAGGTCCGAGTCGTAGCGCTCGTAGACGCGCCAGTGCTGAGGGTCGACCGAGTGGCGGCGGGGGAAGAGGGTGGTCTCCCCCTCGCGCGGATTCACGCGCCCGGATTCAGAGTCGAAGGTGACGCCCTGCAGGAGCGGGGTGTCCCCATACTGCTCCCGTTCGAGGTACGAGATGAAGCGCTCGATCGTATCCGGGTCGTTCATGTCGATCGACGGCTCGGTCGCGCTGCGGACGAAGACGAGCGTGTAGGAGCCATAACCGATCAGGATCACCGCAAGGCACATGAGGGCCAGGTTCGCCACGGCCATCCGACGGGTGTGCGTGGCGGAAATGCCGTAGCCGACGAGGGCCGTGATTCCGACGGCGGCGACCAGGGGGGCGCCGGTGGCCTCGAACACCTTCGGGAGGCCCTTCACGAGGCCCGGATAGATGGCCAGGAAGAGGCCCGCCGACACGGCCCCCGCCAGCGTAAGGTACCCCCAGCGTTGCTTGGACGTCCAGGCCTCCTTGTCAAACTCGGTAAAGAAGACAATGAGGGCCACGAAGAAGAACGCCAGGAGACTCAGCAGGTGAATCCCAATCGCGATTCCGAACAGAAACGCGATGAGGACGAGGTACCGGTTGGCGTTCAATTGAAAGAGGTGGGAGCCACTGCCGCGAAGCTGGGCCTCCTCCCAGCGAGCGGCGGCGCTCCACTTGAGCACGAGCCACACCACCAAGGCCGTAAAGAAGGTCGAAAGCGCGTAGACCTCCGCGATCCCGGCGTTGAACCAGAACGAATCGGTGGCGGCGTAGGTGAGGGCCCCAATTGCGCCGCTGGCGAGGGCAATGCCCTGCTGGACGGTGGAGCGCTCGCTGGGGGCGGGCTGCCAGCGACGGACGAGGCGAACGATGATCAGGTGGGTCAGCAGGACGGTGCCTGCACTCGCGAGCACCGAGATCAGGTTGACCATCCAGGCAACCGATTCGGCCGAGGGCGCGAGCATGGAAAAGAGCCGCCCCACGAGCAGGTAGAACGGCGCTCCGGGAGGGTGCATGACCTGTAGCTTAAAGGCGCTGGCGATGCGCTCTCCCGGGTCCCAAAACGAGACCGACGGAGCCATAGTGGCCAGATACAATCCCAGGGCCCAGAGAAAGACCGCGCCAGCCGTGAGTCGGTCGATCCGCTTCCAGTTCGTCATGCGTCGCGTTGAAAACTCGTGGAGAAGGTCACAGCGTAGTGGAGGACAAGGGCCTCCGCCCATCAACCGCGAAGAGGCGAATCGGACGAAGACACAGCGGCGAGCGGGTCGGCGCCCGTTGCGTGTGCTTGTAAAGCGAAGATCCCCCTCCAATTATTGCAGGCCCTTCTGTTTGTGAAGGGACGCCCCTGTTTGTGAAGGGGGCGCCCCGCCCTTGAACCCGTCGCGGCGACGAGTTAATCGGCCCCGTGAACAACGATCACGCACTCGCCACGCACTTGATCATACGCGCCAAAATACGACCGGACTTCCTGGAGCGTTCCACGCTCCACCTCTTCGTAGGTCTTCGTGAGCTCGCGAGCCACGGCGGCGGGCCGGTCGGGGCCGAAGTGATCGATGAAGTCGTCGAGGGTGCGGAGGAGGCGGTAGGGCGCCTCATAGAAAACCATCGTCCGGGGTTCAGACGCAAGGGCCTGGAGTCGGGTCTGGCGCCCCTTTTTCTTGGGCAAGAACCCCTCAAAGACAAACCGGTCGCTGGGCAGGGCACTGGCGGTGAGGGCGGGCACGAGGGCGGTGGGGCCGGGCAGCGGCTGGACGTCAATGCCCTCGTCCCGACAGGCGCGAACGATGTAGAACCCGGGATCGGAGATGCCCGGCGATCCGGCATCGCTAATCAGGGCAATGTCGTGTCCCGCCCGCATCCGAGTGACCAGCTGCGGCGTTTTGTCGTGTTCGTTGTGCTCGTGGTAGGCGGTCGTGGGCGTGTCGATGTCGTAGTGGTCGAGCAGCACGCCGGAGGTGCGCGTATCCTCGCAGGCGATGAGGTCGACCTCGCGGAGGGTGCGCACGGCCCGGTAGGTGATGTCGTCGAGGTTGCCGATGGGGGTGGGGACGAGGTACAGCACGGGAGGCAGAGGCGGGTCAGTCGGGGGCGGAAGAAGAGGTCAGCCAGTTCCACAGGCGACGGCGCAGGGGCGGCGTGGCCCCCAGGTCGAGCACGACGTACACAATCAGCCACACGCCGACGCCGGACATGATGAGATTGGCGATCCACATGCCCAGCCACGGAGGGAAGAAGCCGCGTTCAGAGAGCTTTTCCCCTTGCACCAGCGTCACCCAGTAGAACATGAAGATGCCCAGGGCCACGGCGCCGATCGTCGCGAGGCCGCCGCGTCGTAGGGTCAGTCCCAGCGGGGCCCCGATGAACATGAAGACGATGCAGGCCAGGGCAATAGAGAACTTCTTGTAGATCTCCACCCGGTAGCTCCGGACGCGTTGCTGCATCCAATCGGTTTCGCGCTGCCGGCTCTGGAGCGTGGACTGGAGCGACCGAGCGTCCTGGAGGGCGCTGGAGAGAGTGGAGAGGGAGTGGGTGCGGGAGAGGCCCGTCAGGGAAACCCAGCGGCTGAAGGTGTCGGGCGGAGATGTCAGTACAGTGTCGGGCGGGGCGGCGGGGGGCGCAGGGGGCAGGTGAGTGACGGAAGGGAAGAGGCGGTCGTGGACCTGCCGATTCAGGTCGGCGTACTGGCTGCGCAGGGTGGTCTCGAAGGAGTCGGCCCGCTCGATCAGTTGAGGCGTCCGCATCGTGCGAGTGGAGCGCCCGCTGCCCTCCTGGTCCGACCGGTGGAAGATCACATCCGACAGGCTAAACCGAATCTGGTGACGGTCGAACGAGAGGGTTTCGTAGCGTGCGCTGTCGTGGGCCGCGTCGGGGGGGAGCGGGCGGTGCATTTGCCCGTTCTGGAGCGTGAGAACCAGCCGCGAGCCGCCCGCCTTCGACTCAATCCGGCCCTCTTCGGCTTTGATCACACCCTGTCGACTGCGGCCCTGCGTGTAGTCGTAGATTGTGACGTCGACGAGGCGGTTCGTGCCCTCCGGGCGCTCGCGCACCAGCATGCTGTAATCCTCCACTCCATCGTAGAAGGCCCCGGGCTGTAGCTCAAACCCGGGGCGCTTGCTTCGGATGTCGCTCCAGAGCTGGCGGGCCCGGTGATTGGCCTCCGGCAGCATCACGTTGTTGAAGTAGAGCATGCCGCCGGCCACCACGGCCGAGACGATGATGGAGGGCCAGACGATCTGCTCAAACGAGATCCCCGTGCTCTTGATGACGGTGTAGTACTTGGACTCGGCGAGGTCACCGAACGCCATGAGCGAGGCCAGAAGGACCGACATGGGCACCGCCAGCACCACCATGTAGGCCAGGTTGTAGGCGATCAGCTCAATGATCACCAGAATTGGAATGCCCTTGCCTGTGATCTCGGGCAGCCACCGGATGAGAAACTGCATCAGCAGCAAAAACATGAGCGTTCCCAGCCAGCCGAAGAACGGGCCGGGAAGCCGACGCAGAATGAGCCAGTGGAGCCGCCGGAGCATGCGGAGGGACTAAGTAGGTCAGCAAAAATACTTTACAAATCAGGTCATTCCGAGCGGAGCGCAGCGGAGTCGAGGAATCTCTTCGAAGACTGGCGTAAACGTCCCATGGTACCGCTCTCGCCGAATTCAAAGAGATTCACTTTGAAACCACTTCCTCCCTACGGTCGGGGCGCTTCGACTCCCTCCTCCGTCGGCTGTCGGTCGCTCAGAATGACTTTAATTAATGTGTTTACGGCGGTCTACATAAACGGAGGTGAAGACATCTGCACCCTCCAACGCCCAGCCGAATTGGCATGTTCGTCGTGCGGGCGGCGGATCTTTCGGAGAGACGGTCAATTGAGAGGATTCGCACGCGTACTCTTTTATTGCCCTCAATTGCCGATGCAGGTGGAGCCGTTCACGTTTAGCTCGTTCATGACGAACTGTTATCTGTGCCACGATGCGGGGGAGGCCGTGCTGGTGGATGCCAGCTGCGAAACGACGGACGAGCAGCGGCAGGTGCAGGCGTTGATTGAGGAGCTGGACCTGGAGGTGGTGCACCTGCTTCTCACCCATGCGCACGTCGATCACATCTTTGGCTGCCACTTTTTTGAGGAGCAGTACGACATGCGGTTTGCGGCGCACGAGGCGGCGCGCCCCTTCATTGAGCGAGCAGAGGAGCAGGCCACGGCGTTCGGGGTGCAGGTGACGCCCCCGTCGGTGCCCACCACCTGGCTGGGGGAGGGGGACACGGTGTCGTTTGGCAACACGACGCTGGAGGTGCTCCACACGCCGGGCCATTCGCCCGACTCCATTAGCTTCGTCGACCGGGCGAGCCAGCAGGCGCTTACGGGAGACGTTCTGTTTCAGAACTCGATCGGGCGCACGCAGGGGCTTCCGCAGACGTCGCGGGACCAGCTGCTGCGATCAATCACGGACAAGCTGCTGCCCCTGGGGGACGAGTGTACCATCTACCCGGGGCACGGGCCCCAAACCACGATCGGGCGCGAGCGCCAGCAGAATCCGTTCGTGCGGGAGGCCGTGAAGCAGTAGGCTACGCCTCAACGACCGACGTGCGCTCCTGCACCTGTTGGTAGTAGTCCTCGTAGCGGGGCACGACGCGGTCGATGTCGAAGGTGTTGACGGCGCGGTCGCGGGCGGCCTGGGCCATGGAGTCGTGCAGGTCGTCGTCGGTGAGCAGCCGGCGCGTGCGGTCGGTGAAGGCCTCCAGGTCGTCGAGCGGACAGAGAAACCCCGTCTCGCCGTCGGTGACCAGTTCGGGGAGGCCGCCGACTTCGCTCACCACGGTGGGCACGCTGCACGCCATGGCCTCCAGGGCCGCGAGCCCAAACGTTTCGGAGCCGCTGGGCATGAGGAAGACATCGGCAATGGATAGGATCTCCTCGATCGGGTCCTGCTTGCCGAGGAAGCGCACGTCGTCGTAGACGCCCACCTCGCGCGCTTTCCGTTCGGCGGGCACGCGGTCGGGGCCATCGCCCACCAGGAGAAGCTTCACGGACGGTACGTCCTGCTGCACGCGGTGGAAAATCTCCACCACCTGCGGGGCATTTTTGACCGGCCGAAAATTCGACACGTGGACAATGACCTTTTCGCCGTTGGGACAAAGGGCCTGTTTGAAGTGTCCCTTGTCTTGTCGTTGAAACCGGTCGGTGTCGATGAAATTGGGGATGACCTCAATGTCGCCCTCCACGTCAAAGTGGTCGTAGGTTTCCTGGCGGAGGTAGTTGGAGACCGCGGTCACGCCGTCGGATTCCTCAATCGACCACTCGACCACCGGGGTAAAGGAGGGGTCCTGCCCGATGAGGGTGATGTCGGTGCCGTGGAGCGTGGTGATGACGGGAAGGTGGATGCCGTCGCTGGCCAGGATCTGGCGGGCCGTCACGGCGCTCGTGGCGTGGGGAATGGCGTAGTGCACGTGCAGGATGTCGAGCCCGGCGTGCTTGGCCAGGTCCACCATCTTGCTTGTGAGCGACAGCGTGTACGGCGGCGATTCGAAGAGGGGGTAGGACTGGACGTTGACCTCGTGGAAGAAAATATTGCCGGCGACGTGCGAGAGCCGGAAGGGAAGGGAGGAGGACACAAAGTGAATCTCGTGTCCGCGCTCCGCAAGGGATTTCCCGAGTTCGGTTGCAACGACACCGCTTCCGCCGTAGGTGGGGTAACAGGTGATGCCGATTTTCATTCGGACGCCGGGGGTCGGTCCAGAAGGACAGGGAACGTGGGGCTTTTTTCGCCTGATGAGCCAACTCACCCGGCAACGCAAGGTTGCACAAACGAAGAGGGTTTGAATGGGCCTTTGCACGCCGCCGGAGTCTCCAAACGGAAGAGATTGGGCGATTCCCAGGGTTGGTCCTGCGGGCGCTCCCCGCTCCTTCCCCGTAGGCGGCAATCGTTTCGCAGGCGGGGGGAGGCGACTGAACAGGCGTCGACGAAGAGAAGACAGTGGGCGCGTAGGTTGTTACTTTCAGCCCGGACGGCGCGCCCACACAATCGTACACCAGCGGCGTCCGCGTCGCACTCGCTATTCTGAATCATCAATCCTTTTCCGACTCATGACGTCTCTCCCCATTCGCTACGCACGCTCAGCGCTTCTTTCGGCCGTTCTCATGATTGGACTTGCTGCGCCGGCGCAGGCGCAGCTCGGGGTGGCCGGGGGTCTCAACTTCGAATCCGCCGGTGACATCGAAACGTCGACCAACGACAACGCCACCCTTGATAACTCGACCGGCTATCACATCGGGGTGGTGTATGAGCTTGGGCTCGGGGCCGCCACGTTGCGGCCGGGATTCTTCTATCGCCGCGTAGGCACGTTTGAGTTCTCGACGTCGGCTCTTCCGCAGGGGGAGAATCGATTCGACGTGTCGGCCTGGCAGATTCCCGTCGACCTTCGCTTCACGGTCCTTCCCACCCCGCTCGTGAGTCCGTATGTGCTGGCGGGGCCGATGGTGACCCTGCCGCGGGGCGAGGATGAGTTCGATGATGTGACGGAAGAGGTGTCGTACTCTCTCAACGTCGGCATCGGGGCCAACATTTCGCTGCCCGTCACCTCGCTCAAGCTTCAGCCGGAGCTGCGGTACGAATTTGGCGCCACCAAATTCATTAAGGACGACTTTGAGATCGGGGGGGAGACGTTTTCTCCGCAGGACTCGCCGCGGTTCAGTGCGTTTGGGCTCCGCCTGAACGTCATCTTTTAGGAGCTGCGTGGGGCCCCGGGGGCTCCTGGCCGAGGGGGCAGGAGCGGGCGCCGGAGGCTTCCTGCGCGGTTCGGGCTAGGAAACTTCCTTGTAGAACCGGAAGCGGCGCTCGTCGACGCGATAGGTCCAGTTGGGCGACACGAACTGCTGCTGGTTCGCCCAGGCGGGCATTCGGCGCCCCTGCATGGACCGTTCGCTGTAGAAGTGGCGCGTTTCGACCGAGAATGGACGGTAGGTCGGGTCGGCGTGGCGGACGTAGTGGGCAATCCAGAGCGCCTGTTGCCAGGAGGAGAACGGCGTCCCCGAGTGGAGCCGGGTGTAGAACGAGCGTTTCGGGGAGCCGGGGTTGAACGCGCTGAACTGATAGGGGTCGAGGACGACATCCTTGTAGGTGTCGTTGCCCCGATACTCGGTTTCCACGCGGTTCCGAATGACCCAGGCCACCAGCTCCTGTTCGTGGGGAAGCTTGGTTTCGGAGTAGATGGCCCGCGCGAGCCAGAGCGTGGACTCGTCGATGTCGGATGGGGTGGTTGCGGGGTCCGAGGCCTGGAGATCGGAGGCCCCGTACGCGCCGCTCAGCAGCTCAAACTGCTCGTCCGTCAGCGTATCGGCCGCAGCCGGGGAGTGGAAGCGTGACAGTCGATCCTCCGAGAACGGGTTGAGGGCAATCCCGCCGCCAACAGTTAGGGTGAGCGTTCCGAGACACGTCCAGAGGACAAAATCACGCTTACTCATGAACACACGCTGTTATTCGTAGGATCGCGAAAGGGGGCGGAGACGAAACGGAAGCCCCATAGAGATGACGAGAAGAAGGAAGAACGCCCGAAGAAAGGGCGCACATTTCGGGACGCTGTACTCTACCACCCACCCGAGGTTTCCGAAATGAGAGGGGGATGAGGCGGAAAATATCGGGTTTCAGCCGAAATTTGGCATCATTCACGCGACCTTAGCCGTGGATTGGTCCATCATGCATACTTGTAAAGATGGCCCGAACAGAGAGAACAAGTTTGGTGAGGTGGAAATGTGATACAAAAAGCGCTTACGAGACCTACACAATCGGCAAATCCCAAGATGGACCTTAAGATTGTTGCGGACCAAAATATTCCCTGCGTGGAGGAGGCGTTCGGCTCCCTGGGAACGGTGACGACCATGCACGGGCATCGAATCGACCGGGACGCAGTGGCGAATGCCGACGTGTTGCTCGTTCGGAGCGTGACGCCCGTCACGCCCAAGCTCCTCGGCGGAGGCTCGGTCCGGTTTGTTGGGTCGGCCACGATTGGGACCGACCACGTGCGGCAGGCGTTCTTGGACAAGGAGGACATTACGTTTGCGCATGCACCGGGCTCCAATGCCGACTCGGTGGCCGACTATGTCGTCGCGGCGCTGCTCGTCCTCGCCCGACGCCGGCAGGTGCGCCTGTCGGAGCGAACGGTCGGCATTGTGGGATGCGGTAATATCGGCGGGCGGCTGGTGCGCCGGCTCTCGGCGCTCGGCCTTGAGGTGCTGCGCAACGATCCGCCCCGGGCCGAGGCAGAAGGGCCTCCGCACGATTTTGTATCCCTCGACACTGTACTCCGCAGGGCAGACGTTCTCACGCTCCACGTCCCGCTGACGGAGGAGGGCCGGCACCCGACCCGGCACCTGATTGGGGACGAGGAGTTGCGCCGGCTCTCGGAGGGCACGTGGCTGCTGAATACGTCCCGCGGGTCCGTGATCGATGGGGCGGCGCTTCGGGGCGCGACGGAGGAGGGGCACCTTGGAGGGCTCGTGCTTGACGTGTGGCCGGACGAGCCGACGCCCGCCCCGGCACTTGTAGAGGCGGCGGACCTCGCCACGCCCCACATCGCCGGGTATGCCTACGACGGCAAGGTGCGCGGCACCCGGATGCTATACGAGGCGCTCTGCCAACACCTGAACGTCGAGCCCGCGTGGGACCCGGAGGCGGTCCTGGCGCCCGACGACCCGGACGACCTGCGGTGCGTGCCGCCGGATCCGCGACTGCCCGCCCCCGATGCGCTCCACCGCCTCGCCCGGCAGGCGTACGACGTGGCGGCGGACGATGCCCGCTTTCGGGCGGCGCTCGAGGGCCCGGTGGACGAGCACGCCGCCGCCTTCCGCCATCTGCGTGCGACCTATCCCCGCCGCCGCGAATTCCAGACCCACACCGTTCCGCGGCATGCGATTGGGGAGCCGCTCCGTCCCGCCGTGGCCGACGGGCTCACCATGCAGCTGACGGATCGGCGGCGCTAGGATCGGTAGCCGTACGACCGGAGCAGCTGCTCCCGGTCGCGCCAGTCCGTGCGCACCTTCACGTGGAGGTTCAGGTACACGGGGCTCTGTACGAACGCCTCAATGTCTTTCCGGGCGGCCGTGCCGACGCGCTTGAGGGCGGAGCCGCCCTCCCCGATGAGGATGCCCTTGTGGCTGTCCTCCATCACCACGATCTCGGCGTCGATGTAGTCCTTCTCGCCCTCGCCGCGCTCCTCGTAGGTGACGATGTTGACCTGGACGGAGTAGGGAATTTCTTGGTGATAGTGCTGGTACACCTTCTCCCGGACAATCTCGGCCACGAAGAACCGCTCGGGGTGCTCGCTGATCATCTCCTTCGGATAGAAGGGCGGACCCTCCGGCAGGGCGTCGACGACCAAATCGACGAGCGTGTCCAGGTTCTGTCCCTTCTTGGCGGACGTGGGCACCACCTCGTCGAACGCGCGCAGCTCGGTGTACGACTCCACGAGGGGGAGCGTCTGGTCGTTCGGGACCAGGTCCATCTTCGTGAGCACCAGGAAGGCCGGCGTGTCGCCGATTTGCTGCAGGCTTTCGGTGTCGGGCTTCTCCTGCGTGGCTTCGTGGAGGAAGAGCAGCAGGTCGGCGTCGCGGATGGCCCCCTTCACTTGTCCCATCATCGCCTCGTGCAGGCCGTAGCGCGGCTCGATGATGCCCGGCGTGTCGAGAAAAATCACCTGATGCTCCGGGCTGGAGTGAATGCCGATCACGCGGTGCCGCGTGGTTTGCGGCTTGCGCGTCACGATCGACAGCTTCTGGCCCAGGAGGGCGTTCATGAGGGTGCTCTTGCCCACATTGGGCTTGCCCACGATGGCGACGTAGCCGCTGACGTGGTCCTCAGGAATGTCGTCGAAAAAGGGATCCGGCTCCTCCATTTGAAAAACGAGGGTTGAAGAAAAAGGAAGTATGGGGCGCGGCGAGGCTTAGTACTTCGTCAAGTTAATTCTTTGGGGGCCGAATCGAACTCAAAATCCCGAACATCCAGCACGTCATGTCGAGCACGGTCGAGACATCTTCCTGTCGA
>NCRB01000032.1 GCA_002894665.1 Salinivenus iranica | reverse complement strand
GTCGTGCACCGCGATCGGGGCCCACTGTCGGCGACCACCTACCACGTGAGCTTCGGGGGCGGGACGGATGCCGCGGCGGTTGGGCTCGGGTATCAGGGCACCGCGGGGGACGCCACGGCGCTCGGTCGCTACAACCGGCTGACGACGGGGGCGGTGCTGCGGCCCAGCCGGTACCTGTCGGTGGGACTGATCGGCAACGTGGCCCTGGAGACAAAGGATCGTGAGGTGGTGGGCGAACTGGGCGTGCGGCCGTTCGGGACCTCGCGCCTCACCCTGTTTGCCGACGCGGCCTGGGGAGAGGGCGAGGCCCTCGTGGATGTGCCGTGGAGCGCGGGGGCGGCGGTGGAGGTCGTGCCGGGGGTTGATCTGACGGGTCGTGTGTTCGAAAGCGATGCGGTGTCGGTCGGGCTTCAGGTGGCGTTCGGGCGCACGGGCATCGGGAGCCGGAGCGAGGTGGCGCCGGAGGGGGACTATGCCGGGCAGACCCATCGGGTGCGGGTGGGCGCCGATGTGCCGAGTGCGATCGGGGACGCGGTGGGGGACGGAGCGTCTCACGCCGAGGTGCAGCCGCGGGGGATGCCCTACCGGGCGCCGCAGTTTCGGTTCGGGGACGACACGGCGGATCCGCGGTACTACGAGGTGCTGCGCACGCTTCGGCAGGCACAGGACACTGACCGCATTGCGGTCGTGGCGCTCGACCTCACGGACCTGAATGTCTCCCGCGAAAAGGCCTGGGAGCTCCGCGCCGCCGTGCAGAGCGTGCAGGCGTCGGGAAAAGAGGTCGTGGCCTTTCTCGAAAATGCCGGCATGGACACCTACCACGTGGCCAGCGCGGCGGACCAGGTGGTGGCCGATCCGCAAGGGACCCTGCAGCTGCCGGGCTACGCCTCCAGCCGCACCTTTCTGAAGGGGACGCTCGACAAACTCGGGCTTGGCGTGCAGCCGTTTCGGTTTTTCGAGTACAAGTCGGCCGTAGAGTCGCTTTCGCGCAGCGGGTTCTCGGCCGCCGATAGCCTGCAGCGGCAGCAGCTGGTGGACGATTGGTACGCCCTCGCGCGGTCGGCGATGGCGGACGGGCGCGACCTCGCCCCCGATACTGTCGACCGCATCATCGATGAGCAAACACTCCTGTCGGCGACCGATGCGCGGCAGGCGGGGCTCGTGGACACCCTCGCCCGGTGGCACGAGCGAGGCGGGGTGCTCTCGGCCGTGGCCGGCACGGACACGCGCGCCCTGGACTCCGATCGTCTCAACGACCTCGCAACGGCCTCGCGCCGGTGGGGCGAGGCGCCCCAGATTGCGGTGGTGTACGGAATTGGGGCCACCTCCCTCAACAGCGGCCTCGAGGCGCGTGCCCTTGCCCGCACCTTTCGTCAGCTGAAGGACGACGAAGACGTCGAAGCCGTCGTCTTTCGGGTCGACTCGCCGGGCGGGAGTGCCCTGGCGGCCGACGTGGCGGCGCAGGCGGTGCGGGAGTGTGCCGCGGAGAAGCCGGTCATCGTGAGCCAGGGGACCGTGGCGGCCTCCGGCGGCTACCTCATCTCGACGTACGCGGACCGCATCTTTGCCGGACCCAACACCGTCACGGGCTCGATCGGCGTCATCGGCCTCTGGGTGTACGACGACGGACTGCTGAGCGACAAGGCCGGTTTTTCGTACGACGTGGTGCAGCGCGGGGCCCGCGCCGAGTTGTTTTCTCCGTACCGCGTGCCCCTCCTGGGCCTCCCCCTGCCCACCCGCAAGCTGGACGAAGCGGAGCTCGCCCGGGCCCGCTCGCTCATCGAACAGTCCTACGACGACTTCGTCGGCCAGGTCGCGGCGGGGCGCGACACCTCCGAGGCGTACGTCCGGTCGGTGGCAGAGGGACGCGTCTATTCCGGCACCGCGGGCCGCCAGCGGGGGCTCGTCGACGAGATCGGGGGCCTCTCCGAGGCGCTCGCCGCGGCCCGGCAGACAGCTGGACTCGGGGAGACGGACGCAACGATCCGGGAGGTGAACCCCACAAGTGGACTCCTGGCCCTTCCGTCGTTTCTCCCGGACGGGCTCCGCACGCTCATAGGGGCGGCAGAGAACTCGGACCCGACGCCCGACGGGCCGGCGCGTGACTTTCTCCGGACCGTCGTGGAGCACCAGCCCGCGCCGCTTCTGTTACTTCCGCCCGGGTACTACGCATCGTCCGACGAAGGCCCGTAGTGCGATCGCACGCTTGCCCTCGCGGAAACCCGTGAGTCCGCGTGCGCTCCTCGCGTCCTGTTTCCGAGCCCCCAGCCCTGGGAGCAAATGCCCAGGGCCGGTTGCGGAGAGGGCCACCGTGGGGAAGAACCCCTCGTAGGGGGCCTGCGTGTACCGGCGGAGCGAACCGAAGGGGGCGCGGCGGGTTGTACAAATCCTTCACGCTTTCTGCCTCAGCGTGGAGAACGCCACGCCCCCTTCTGCCTCGCAATCCTGTACCGGTCCATGAATGATACCGACGCCGGAGCGTCCGCTGCCGAGTCTACGGAAAGCAGCTCCCCCCGTGTGACCCGGTGGATTGTGCTCGGGGGAGCCGTGGCGTTGCTGCTTGGTCTCGCGATCCCCAAGCTGAGCGAGTCGGACGACACAGCGTCCGGCGGGTCGCAGGACAGCGCCCCGATGGGAGTGAACGCTACGGTGGTACGGACCAGCTCGATGACGGACCGCCTGCAGTCCACGGGGACGCTCCGCGCGGACGAGTCGGTGGAGCTCACCAGCGAGACGGCGGGGAAGGTGGTGGATATTCGGTTCGAGGAGGGTGCCCGGGTGGAACGGGGCGACCTGCTAATGAAGATCAACGACGCCGAACTGCAGGCCGAGAAGAAGCGCCTCTCGCATCAACTGGAATTGGCCACGGCCCGCGCGGGTCGGCAGGAGCGCCTCCTGGAAGAAGGGGGCGTGAGTCAGGAGGAGTACGACGCGACGGTGAACGAGGTAGAAGTGCTGCGGGCCGATCTGGAGCTGGTGAACGCTCAAATCGAGAAGACGGAGGTTCGGGCCCCGTTTGATGGGACGGTGGGCCTCCGAAACGTGAGCGAGGGCGCGTATCTCTCGCCGGAGACGCCCATTACGACGCTCCAGCGCATCGATCCGATCAAAGTCGACCTGTCGGTGCCGGAGAAGTACGCCGGTCGGGTGGGGGCGGGCCAGTCCATTACCTTTACGGTTCGGAGCAGCGACCGCACGGTTGAGGGCACAATCTACGCCGCCAACACAGCGGTGAACGAGAGTACGCGCACGCTGCAGCTTCGGGCGCGTGCCTCGAATCCAGACGGCCAGCTTCGCCCCGGCATGTTCGCGGACGTGACCGTGACCCTGGGATCGACCGACGACGCCCTGGTCGTGCCCGCCATGGCCGTCGTGCCCACCCTGGACGGCCAGCGCGTCTTCCTCGCACAGAACGGGACGGCCCAGCCCCGCAACGTGTCGTTGGGCCTTCGCACCGACACCACCGTGCAGATCACCGACGGCCTCTCGCTCCGCGATACGGTTATTACGTCCGGGATACAGGAGATGCGAGCGGGACTGCCGGTTCGGATTGAAACGCTTGAATGACCTGTGCCGCGTATTTCGTGAAGCGTGAACAGTCGAGGGCCAGCCTCAGGCACCACGCTTCCCGACTCCGTTCCCGATAGGACCCTTTTCAGGGCGGGCATCCCGGGCTCGCACTCACGCTCTCACGCACACACGCCCATGAGTCTGTATTCCATCAGTATCCGCCGTCCCGTTCTCTCGACGGTGTTTGCACTGGTGATTTTTATCTTCGGCGCCGTCGGGTTTTACTTCCTGGGCGTTCGCGAGTACCCGGCGGTGGACCCGCCCGTGATTAGCGTGGCGACCGAGTACCGCGGGGCCAACGCCGACGTGATCGACTCACAGATCACCGAGCCGCTGGAGGAGCAGATTAACGGCATCGACGGCATCCGCACCATTCAGTCGGTGAGCCGGGAGGGACGCTCCACGATCACCGTCGAGTTCGACCTGGGGGCCGACCTGGAGCGGGCGGCCAACGACGTGCGCGACCGAGTGAGCCGGGCCCAGCAGCAGCTGCCGCCCGACGCGGATCCTCCATCCGTCTCCAAGTCCGACGCCGACGCCCCGCCCATCGTCTTCCTCAACATTCGGTCGGACACGCGCAGCCTGATGGAGCTGACCGAGATTGCGGACAACCGCTTCAAGGAGCGGCTCCAGACGATCGAAGGAGTGAGCCGGGTCGACATCTGGGGCGACAAGACGTACGCGATGCGCCTCTGGCTCGAACCGCAGCAGCTCGCGGCCTACAACCTCACGCCGCTCGACGTGCAGCGGGCCCTGGAGCGCTCGAATGTGGAGCTGCCCTCGGGCCGCATCGAGGGCAAGTCCGTCGAGCTTACGGTCCGCACCATGGGCCGTCTGGAAACGACGGAGGACTTCAATAACATGATCGTGAAGCAGACGCCGGATGGCCAGACCGTGCGGCTGCGCGACGTGGGGCGAGCCGAAATCGCGCCGCAAAACCAGCGCACGCTCCTGCAGCGCGACGGCATTCCGATGGTGGGCGTGGTGCTCCGCCCGCTTCCCGGCGCCAACTACATCGACATCGTCGATGAGTTCTACCGCCGCGTCGACCAGATTGAGGCCGACCTGCCCACCGACCTGGAGTTGGGCATCGGCTTCGACAACACCGAGCCGATTCGAGACAGCATCGGCGAGGTGCAGCAGACGATCTTCATCGCGTTCTTCCTCGTGGTGGCGATCATCTTCCTCTTTCTGCGCGACTGGCGCTCCACCCTCATCCCGCTGCTGGTGGTGCCGATTGCACTGGTCGGGTCCTTCTTCGTGATGTACGCCTTCGGCTTCTCGATCAACGTACTTACGCTGCTGGCGCTGGTCCTGGCCATCGGCCTGGTGGTGGACGACGCGATCGTGGTGCTGGAGAATATCTACGCCAAAATCGAGGAAGGCATGCCGCTGATGCAGGCCGGGCTGGAGGGCACGCGCGAGATTTTCTTTGCCGTGGTCGCCACGTCCATTTCGCTCGTTGTCATCTTTACGCCCATCATTTTTATGGGCGGCCTCACCGGCCAGCTCTTTCAGGAGTTTGGCCTCGTGATCGCGGGGGCGGTGGCCATCTCTTCGTTCGTGGCCCTCACGCTCACGCCCATGCTCTCGACGCGCCTGCTGAAGCAGCACGACGAGAAGCCGTGGATCTACCGCGTGACCGAGCCCTACTTCCAGCGCCTGACGGCGGCCTACCGGCGTTCCCTGCAGTCGTTTATGCAGTACCGATGGGTCGCCTTCGTCATCATGGGGGGCTGTGCCGTACTCATCGGTGGGTTCTACTTCACGCTCCCGCAGGAGCTGGCGCCGCTGGAGGATCGGGGGCTGCTCCGCGTGTTTGCGACGGGGCGGGAGGGCGCGACCTACGAGTACATGAGTCAGTACGTCGACGAGATGTACGAGGCCGTGAACGAGACCATTCCGGCGGACCACCGGCGGTCGGTGGTGTCGGTGACCTCCCCCGGCTTCGGGGCGTCGAGCTCGCTCAACTCCGCGTTCATGTTTATGCGGCTGGTGGACACGGACGAGCGCGACGTTTCGCAGATGGCCTACGCCGACAGTCTGCAGGCTGCGCTCTCGCGCAGGGAGGGCGCACGCACCTTCGTGGCGCAGGAGCCCACCCTTTCGGTGGGGGGCGGCGGGGGCGACCTGCCGGTGCAGTACGTTCTGCAGACTGCAAACCTGGACAACCTGCGCGAGTCGCTGCCCACCTTCCTGGAGCAGGCACGGGCACAGGACGAGATCGCGTTCGTGGACGTGAACCTCAAGTTTAACAAGCCGGAGCTGCGGGTGTCGATTGACCGGGACAAGGCCGACAATGTGGGCGTCTCGCCGCTCGACGTCGCCCAGACGCTGCAGCTGGCCCTTGCGGAGCAGCGCGTGGGGTTCTTTGTGCGGGACGGGGAGCAGCGTCAGGTGATTGCGGCGGTGGACGGAGAGAAGCGAAATGATCCGACCGACCTTACAAATTTGTACGTGCGCTCGGCCAGTGGGGAGCCCGTGATGCTCGACAACCTGGTCACGGTGAACGAGCAGGCCACGCCGCCGCAGCTGTTTCGTTTCAACCGGTACCGATCGGCTACGGTGAGCGCCCGCCCCGCGTCGGGGTACACGATCGAGGACGGGATCAACGCCATGGATCGCGTGGCGAATGACGTGTTGGGCCCCTCCTTCAGCACCACGCTCTCGGGGCAGTCGCGCGACTACCAGGAGACCTCAAACCAGCTGCTCTATGTGTTCGGGCTCGCGCTTCTGCTCATCTACCTCGTCCTGGCGGCCCAGTTTGAGAGCTTCCGCGACCCGCTGACGATTCTCTTTACGGTGCCGCTGGCGCTGGCGGGGGCGTTCCTGTTCCTCTGGTACTTCAATCAGTCGCTCAACATCTTCAGCCAGATCGGCATGGTGATGCTGATTGGGCTGGTGGCCAAAAATGGCATCCTGATTGTTGAGTTTGCCAACCAGCGGAAGGCGGCCGGGCGGTCGATTCGCGAGGCGATTGAGGATGCTGCCGTGGCCCGCTTCCGCCCCATTCTCATGACGGCGCTCTCGACGGTCCTCGGCGTACTGCCCATTGCCCTGGCCCTGGGGGCGGGAGCCGAAAGTCGGATCCCGATGGGTCTGGCGGTGATTGGGGGACTCGTCATTGGGACGGCGCTGGCGCTCTACGTCATCCCGGCCACCTACACGTACCTCACCAGTGAGGGACGTGGAGATTTCTCGACGTTGCTCGAAATGACGTGCTGGATTTTCGGGATTTTGAGTTCGCCTCGATACCCAAAGAATGACACTTGACACTCTACTAGTCGGCCGATCCCCTTTCTCTCCGTTCTTGCTCCACCGATCTGTCCATTCTGGTGCCTTCCCTTCTGCGTCCGTTGCATTCCTTCGCCTGTTTGCTCTTCCTGTCAGTGGGGGCGGGGGGCCTGCTCGCACCCTCGGCCCACGCCCAGGCTATGCCGCCCGATACGCTCCGACTCGACGCCGCCGTGCAGCGGGCGCTGGACGAGAACGTCCAGGCGGAGATTGCACGGCGGGAGGCGGCCCTCGCCGAAAACAACGCCACGGTGGGCAACGCCGGCTTCCTGCCCACGCTGTCCCTGAACGGGGGCTACAACACCACCGTGAGTAACACCACGCAGCAGTTCGTCGACCGGCCGGAGGAGTCGATCGATGGGGCCGAGTCGACGAACACGAGTGCCGACGCGTCGCTGCGGTGGACGGTGTTCGATGGGCTGGGACAGTTCGCGACGTACGACCGGCTGGCGGCGCAGGCCGACCAGCAGCGCGCCGCCACGCGGGAGCAAATAGAAGCGGTCGTGGCCGATGTCATTGAGGGGTACTACGACGTCGCGCGACAGCAGCGGCAGCTTCGGGTCTTTCGGGAGGCCGTGGCCCTTTCGCGCGAGCGGCTCCGCATCACCCAGACGCGGCGCGAGGTGGGAAGCGCCTCGGACCTGGCGGTGCGGCAGGCGCGGGTCGACCTGAACGCCGACTCGGCCGACGTCCTGCGGCAGGCCACGAAACTGACCAACGCAAAGGCGCGGCTCAACCGGTTGCTGGGGCGGGCCGAGTCGTCGACCGACTACACGGTCACTGCCTCCATTGAGGTGGACACGACCCTGCGCCCGGAGGCCCTGCGCGAAATCGCCGCCCAAACCAGTCCGGCCCTCCAGCAGGCCCGGCAGGCCCGACGGGCGGCGGAGGCGGAGCAGCGGGAGGTGCGGGCCGAGCGGTTCCCGAGCATCGATCTGACGGCCGGTTACGGCTATTCTCAGCTCGATTCGGAGAGCGGCTTTCTGCAGCGGCAGACCAGCTACGACTTCACGTACGGCGTATCGCTAACCTTTGACCTCTTCGACGGCTTCGACCAGCGCCGCCGGCGCCAGAACGCCGAGCTGCGGGCGGCGAACGCCGAGACGGTGGTGGACGACGTCCGCGCCCGGCTGACGACGGAGGTGGCAAGCGCCTACGAAGACTACCGCAACCGCCTCCGGCTGGTCGATCTGCAGCGGGACAACCTGGCGGCGGCGACGGAGAACGTGGACGTGGCCCTGAAACAGTTCGAGGTAGGGACGATCACGAGCGTGGAGTTGCGCGAGGTACAGGAGCAGCGCGTCCGGGCCGAGAGCGACCTCCTCACCGCGCAGTTTGAGGCGAAGCGGGCCGAGGTGGAGCTCTTGCGCCTCAGCGGGCAGCTCCTGGATCGGGTCCAGGGCGGGGGCCCGGCGCCGTAGCCCGCTCGGGGGCTATATGCGACAGGTCTCAATGCTTGTCACGATGATGCCGCGGGCCCCGATCCCCGTCAGCTCGTCCATGATGGCGTTGAGGTCGTCCTTCCGGGCCATTGCCTTCACGGCCACCCAGCCGTCCTTGCTGAGGGGCGAGACGGTCGGCGACTCGATGCCGGGCGTAATCTCGCGGGCCTCCGGCAGACGATCCTCCGGCAGGTCGTACTCGACCACCCGATACTCGCGGGCCACGATGATGCCATGGACGCGCTCCGCGAAGTGCTCGGCGGCCGCCTGGTTCATGGTGTCGCCGTTCTGGGCGACAAGCACCGCCTCGGAGCGCAGGATGGGATCCCCCGTGGTTTTGAGGCCGGCCTCGTCGATGGTGCGGCCGGTCTGCACCACGTCCGCAATCACGTCGGCCACACCGAGCTGGATGGAGACCTCCACCGCCCCGTCGAGGCTTACGACCTGCGCATCCACGCCTCGCTGGGCCAGGTCCTGGCGGACCAGGTTGCCGTAGGAGGTGGCGATGCGGGTGTCGGCCGTAAAGTCAGACGGCGTCGCGTCGCTGGACTTTGGAATGGCGTAACAGAAGCGAGCGCTGCCAAACCCGAGGTCCATGACGTGCTCCACGTCGGCCCCGCTGTCGTACGTGAGGTCGAGGCCCGTGACGCCGAGGTCGATGATGCCCTTGCTTACGTAGGTGGCAATGTCGCGGGGACGCAGAAAGACGAACTCAACATCGTGGTCCGGGTCGCGGACCGTGAGTTCGCGGCCCCGGCGTCGGCACTGATAGCCGGCCTCGGAGGCCAGTTCGGCGGCGCCGTCCGAGAGGGCCCCTTTGTTGGGGAGTGCAATCTGTATCATGTAACGGAATGGCTGGTGGATGGGGGGCGGTGTCGCGTCCGCCCGATATGCAAACGATGCGAGCGGGGGATTCGGCGTCGCGACGCAGTGCCGAGGACGCGTTCTCATCTATGCTCACGCGCCCTTGGGGCCTCAAAGATGCTCGTACACGTCGTCAAGGTCCAGGTCGCAGGCAATCATCAAGACCTGCAGGTGGTACAGGAGCTGGGAGATTTCCTCGGCGGTGCGGTCGCGGCCTTCGTGCTCGGCGGCCATCCACACCTCGCCGGCTTCCTCCAGCACTTTCTTCCCGATGGCGTGACGCCCCTCGTTGACGGCCGCTACGGTGCCCGACGTGGGGTCTTGCCGGTCTACTTTTTCCTTCAACTCGGCGAACAGCTCCTCGAAACGCTTCATGAGGCGGGGCCTTTGTCGCGAAAAATCAACGGGTTAAAGGATAGCGAATAACACGGGGGGCGCAAACGGGAGGTCCCGTTGTTATTGAAGAATTCAGCCCCTGCACCGAGGAATCTCGGGCCGCGCGAAAGCAGAGGATTCTGCAAAACGTTCTGGGCCCGCCTTGGTATTGTACGCTGCTCTGGCTACCCTATTCATGTCTACTTGACGTCTGCACAACTGTCCCATCCCTAGTCGCATCCCATGACCGACGCCCTTTCGCTTCGTTCTTCGTACTCGGCGCTCGTTGATCGACTCCGTGCGGGAGACGCCTCCGTGCTGACGCAGGTGGCCGGCGTCGTCGGGTTTGCGTTTCTCACGGTGCTGGCGGCGAAGACCCAGTTCCGCCTCTATCTCTGGGAGGTGCCCATCACACTCCAGACCGCCGCGGTGTATGCGAGCGGGCTTTATCTCGGCTGGCGCAATGGCCTGTTGGCCCAGCTGCTGTACCTGACGCTGGGGCTCTTCCTGCCCGTGTTTGCGGGAGACGGATACGGGGCCGGGTACCTCTTTGGCGTCGCGTCGGCGGGCTACTTGCTTTCGTATCCGGTGGCGGCCGCGACAATCGGGGCGCTCTCGGAGCAATGGAACAGCTTTTCGGGGAGCACCCTGGCCTCGCTTACGGGGGCGGCCATTGTCTTCGCCTCCGGCGTCGTGTGGCTCCACTTTGTTGCCGACCACGCCACCTGGATGGAGTCGATTGACAAGGGCTTTCTCCGATTTGTGGGGATCGACCTGCTGAAAGTGATCGGCGTCGGCCTCCTCTACAAGGGCACGCGCGTCCTGGCCCGCGACACGGAGTAGCGGCGATGGACGAGGCGCAGGACGGGCCCTTGCTGGCGACGTACGGGACGCTCCTGCGAGGCATGGGGTGGCAGGAGAGACTCGGAGGGTCCGATGCATTCTCCTTCGTTGCGCCGTGCCGGTTTGACGGGGGGTACGCGCTGGACTCGTTCCCGGGGGCGGGGCCGGACGAGGGGACGGTGCAGGCCGAGTTGTTTTGTCTTCGCTCCGACGACGTGTGGCCCGTCCTCGACCGGTACGAGGGCTATGTGTCCGGGGCGGAGCACCGGTCCCTCTCTGTGCCACGGCGCCCCCCGCTTCGGGTCGCGGCCGAGACGACCGCCTGGGTCTACGGGTACACGGGGCCGACGGCGAACCGACCGCGGGTGCCCCAGGGGGACTGGCGGGCGTACGTGGCGGAGGCAGGCGCGCAGGCGGGCCCCGGTTGCCACTGGGGGCGCCAATACAGATCTTCGGGGGACACGCCCATTCCATTGATTTCAGCGACCCATGCATTTTCTCACGACCATCGGCCCCGACAATAGCACCAACGCCGTGTTGCCGTTCGTCGCGGCGAAAGGGGCGATGAGCCGGGGCCAGCGCTCGGCCTTTTTTGCGATGCAGGAGGCCACGTATCTCGGCTCCACGCGACACGCGGACCTGTCAGAGTTGAAGGCCCCCGGACTGCCGACCGTGCAGGCCGTTCTCGACGACCTTCTGGCCGAGGAGGCCCTGGCCGAGTTCCTCGTGTGCAAGCCGTGCGCGGAGGCCCGAGGGATTGCGGAGGCGGATCTGGCCGATTGGGCTACGTTCGGTGGGGCGGGAGACCTGGCCCGCCAGGCCAACGCCCACGACACGACAATGACGTTTTGAGTGATGGGGCCTTTCTGGTTGAGACTGGTCTGAACCCATGGACCGGAGGTCCGGCTGCATGCTCACTTCTGTACGGGACGGGATGCCCATGAGAAAAATTGATGTAGAGAGCAGACCACAGGCCGGTAGCGCTCACAGCCGAGCCGAGAGGCGACAAGGCCAAACAATTCCATGGAGAGGCTTCGGGGAATGAACGAGGGACCGGTCCTACGAGATGACCAGCCGGTGTTTGTGGATCCCGACGGGGACGCACCCAAGCCGGATCGGGTCTCCAAGCGTTTCAAGGTCGACGTCCGCAAGGCGGGCCTGTCAGATCGGGAGGAACTGTCGTTCCATTCGTGCCGACACACAACAGGCTCGTGGCTGTCGATGCGAGGCGTGCCGCTCCGTGTGATTTCAGAGATTCTTGGACACTCCAGTACGCAAGTGACGGAGATGTATAGCCATCTCAGTCCCGACGTGATGGACCGCGCAATGGAGGAGACGTTCGGTGGCGAGTAGTCACTTGGGAACCGTTCCCAATATATTCCCAAGTCATCCGCTACTTCGTGCAATATCTTTCGAGTTCTCGCGAAATCAGAGAACGAGGACCGAAAAGAAAAACCTGCCTGAATCGCCGTTTATAGGCACTCAGGCAGGTTGTGGCGGGGTGCCCGAGATGGGATTCGTGGTAAACGCAACCGCCGAGAAGTTCCGAGGATTGACGGGGTATCGGCCTCTGTAGCGGTTGAGTGGAGAAATGGGACGTTGCGTGCCAAAACGGATTGGGCCATCGCAGAGGACTTATGAGAACTCAACCCTGACAGTAGGGATGATAGTCTAAAGGTTGCCAATTGGCAATGCACTGAGTCTCATTTCGTGCGATACAGTCAAATCAAACCTGATCATTGCCAAAGAAAGGGGGCGAAAAGAGGCTGGTCGGCGGGTCCAAGATTGCGAGCACCCCTATCACTCGCTTACAGTGTGAGGCCGTTATCGGGGACAGTAACAACCTCGCGAAACGGTATCTCTGCCAGAGTCCCCTACCCCCTGTGTCGGGGAAAACGCACCTCGAACGTACTTCCCTGGCCCGAACCCCGGCGTTCGGCGCGCACAGTTCCTCCATACTGCTCCACGACAGCCTTCACGATCGATAATCCGAGCCCGCCCCCATCCGCGCTCTGCTCGGCATCGTTCGACCGGTAGAAACGATCGAACAAACGTTCGGACTGATTGGGGTCGAAGCCCATCCCCGAATCGGAGACCCGAACGACGACGGCCCCGTCCTCCTGGCCGACGTGCACCTGGATGGTTCCGCCTTCGGGTGTGTACTTGAGCGCGTTGTCGAGGAGGTGATCGGCAATGAGGTCGAGATCTTCGGGATCGACCGGCGCCTCGGCCGCCGTGGCCCCGGTCCACTCAATCGAAATCTCCTTCGCGTCGGCGCGGGGCTCCACCCGACGGACACGATCGCGGATGCGGGTACACACATCAATGGATGAGGGCGTTGGGCGGCCCTCGCGGGCCTCAATCCGGGAGAGGGTCATAAGCTCATCCAAGAGCGATGAGAGCGTCTCGGTGTGTTGCCGCACGGCATGGAGGGCCTCCCGATACTCTGACTCGGAGCGCGGCTTGCGGAGCGTCACGTCGAGTTCGCTCTGGATCGCCGTGAGCGGCGTGAACATGTTGTGGGCGGCGTCGGCCCGAAACCGCCGCTCGCGTCGGAGGGACGAACGAAGCCGCTCGATGAGGCCGTTGAACGTTTCGGCCAGGCCCGTGAGTTCATCCTCAACGCCAAAGTCGGTGGGCAGTTTTCCCGTTGGCCGCGTCTGCATCTCCTGGGCGGCCGCCGTGAGCGCGGCGACCGGACGGAGGGCCCGGCGGGCCAGCCCGTATCCGACGACCATGGCGAGGCCGACGCCCCCCAGGATGCCAAGCGCGAGCCACCAGCGGAGCGAATGAAGCTGGCGGTGGATTGGCGACTGGAGCTTCGTCACTTCGAGCCAAGACGCAGGCTGCGACCCGCTTTCAAAGGGCAGGTACAGCGACTGGGCCGAGGTTTCCCCCCACGTTCTCGTTTGCAGGGTGGTGGTGCCCGGCTGGGGCAGATCGGCAGGGAGGACCGGCCGCGACTGGAACGCCGGACTTGCCTGGGTCACCTCCCCGTCGGGTCCGAGCAGGCGAACGAACGTGCCGGGCGCGGCCCGAAGTGCGTGGGTCGAGGGGGGAGACGATGGGGGCGATCCGCCGTGAGCACGGAGGTGTGCCTGTACCGCCTTCGCCTCCTCGCGGAGCCGGGTCTCCAGGTCCTGGTGCAGACCCACATGCACGCTCACGTAGAACCCCGTAACGAAGAGGGTAAGCAACACAAGGAGGCTCAGGCCAAACCACAGCGCCAGGCGCGTGGAGATCGACAGCCGGGAAAGAAGAGGACGTAGTTGCATGGGGCAGGCTCGCGGAAAGTGGCGCTGCAGACTACTCGGACGGGTTGGGCGGCGCCTGCTCATCGGATGAAGGCGCTACGCTGAGCCGGTACCCAATCCCCCGCTCGGTTTCGATCGTGATCTCGGAGAGGTCGCCGTCGCCAAGCTCGACCTCGCCGAGGGCCTGCCGGAGGCTCGATACCGTCACGTCGATGGCGTTGGCCGTCACGTCGTAGGGGGAGCCCCAGACGCGCTCGGCAATGGTCGTTCGGGTGACGACCGTCTCTTTCTGGCGGAGCAGAAGTTCAAGCAGGCGATACGCCTTCGGCCGCAGGTCCAGCGAGGCGGGCCCGTAGCGCACGGTTCGGCGGGCGGTATCCACCGTCAGGGCCCCGGCCTGCAGGTGCGTCTTCTGGGTGTCGGGGGAGGCGGACGCCTGCTCGGCGCGCCGGGTGAGGGCCCGGAGGCGAGCCAGCAGCTCTTCAAAGGAAAACGGTTTGGTCAGGTAGTCGTCGGCTCCAGCGTCGAGACCGGCGACCCGGTGGTCCACGTCCTGGAGGGCCGTGAGCATGAGCACTGGGGTCGTGTCTCCCTCGGCCCGCAGCTGCTCGATGAGCGTGCGCCCGTCCATGCCCGGCAGCCGCCAGTCCACGATGAGGGCGACGTAGCTTCCGGCCAGCGCCTCGGTCAGTCCGTCTTCGCCCTCCCTCGTCCAGTCGACGAGGTAGCCCTCTTCTTCGAGTCCCCGTTTGATGGGCCCGGCCACGTCCTCCTCATCTTCGATAAACAGGAGCCGCCGGGTCTGGGACGAAGTGTTCATAGGCATGGGAGGGGACAAGGCCGAACCTTTGGGATTTCTAAGGTTGACGACAACCTGGCAACAGCCGCCGGGACATATGTTACCCACGCGCTCGCTGCTCCATTGATCACAGCTACTTGTCATGTGGCCCTTCTTGCTGGGGCTGTTGGGCTGGACGGCCCTTCTGCTCTGGGGCTGGATCCAGGTCGGACGCTCGCTCAGCGGTCCGGTTCTGAACGAGATGACCGCGGAAACGGGACTGGGGATTCCCGAAGGCAACAGGGAGCGCGATTCCGACAATGTGATTCCGACGACCTCTCACGACTGACGGATGTCCCACTTTTCTTCTCGGATTTCTGTTTTATTGGTGGCCGTTGCGGGCCTGCTTGGCACGACGGCCCCTCCGGCAGATGCCCAACCGGAGCCCCACGTGTCGAGCGGGAATGCCAGTTCCCCCAACCCCACCTCAACCCGCGCCCAATTCGTGCAAGCGGCCGACTCCCTGCGGACGGTCGGGCTCCGGGAGGCCCTTCGCCTCTTTCGGGAGAACAACCTGTCCCTCCGCAGGGCCCAGTCGGAAGCGCAGGCGCTTCGGGGAGAGGCCCGGCAGGCGAGGACTTACCCCAACCCGACGCTTCAAGCCACGCACGAGCCGCTCTGGCGGGGTGGGGAACGTCAATCGGAGACCTACTTGAACGTCAGTCAACAAATCGAGTGGAGCGGCCGATCGGCCCGGATCCGGTCTGCACGGGAGAGAGCGGCGGCCGCCCGATCCCGCGCCGCGGCGGACAGTGCCCGGCTGGCCCTCCAGGTGACCGAGGCCTACGTCGAGGCTGCCACCGCCGAGACGCGGCTCCGTCGACTGCGGCAGGTAACCCGCGTATTCCGGCAAGCCGACTCCAGCATGGCCAAGCGGAGAAGGGAGGGCGAGGCGTCCGGCTACGCCGCCCGGCGCATCCGCCTGGAGCGGGCCCGGTACGAGCAGCGCCTGGCCGCGGCCCGGTTGGAGGTCCAAAACGCCCGAGAGCAACTCGCGCTTCTGGTTCTTCCGGAGGGAACGCCGTCGGTAGCGGCCGAGCCCCTTCCATCGAAGAGGCCGCCTTCCATTTCCATGCAAGTGGCCCTCCAAGCGGCCCTGCAGCTGCGCCCGGAGCTGCGCCGCTGGCAGTCAGCCGTTGAGGCCCAGAAGGCCGCCCGCCGGGCCGCCCGCCAAGAGGCGTGGCCGGACCCATCCGTGACCGCCGGGTACAAGCGGCAGTCCGACGGCTTCGAGGGCGCCTTTCTTGGCGTCGGCATCCCGCTTCCCGTGTTTGATCGCAACCGGGGCGTCGCCGAGGCCGAATCCGAGCGCCTCGACGCCGCCCAAACGCAACAGATCCTCGCCCGCCGCGAGATCCGCAATGGGGTGCGCCGGGTCCACGCGGCGTACACGTCTGCGCGCCGCCAGGACCAGCTCCTCGAAGGCGACCTGCTGCGAGGCACCGATGACCTGCTCCGCATCGCCCAGGCCAGCTACGGCGAAGGGGAAATGTCTCTCGTTGAACTCCTCGACGCGGCGGATGCGTACCGCGACGCTCGCCTCACGAGCATCGATCTCCGGGCGGACCTGTGGAGCCGGTACTTCCAACTCCTCCGAGCAATGGGTCGGCCCCTCGACCTGCCGTAGCACGCCCTTTCGTTTCAAGCTGCTTTCCAACCACGAACGCCTTCCGACATGAACCGCACCTGGACCTCTTCGATGATCACCGTTCTTCTTGCCGTCGCGCTTGCCTTCACGCTCCCGGCCTGCGGGGGCGACAGTGAGGGGAGCCATTCGCACGGCGAGGATTCTCACACCCATGCCGAGGGAAATGCGCAGAGCCATGAAAATGGCGATCATGCCCACGATGGGGACCACGCCCACGACGGGGATCATGCCCACCAGGATACCGCCGAGACCCGCCTCGATACCTCCGGCATGGACACCGGCAGCACGGAGGCGAGTGGAGACGGCCACAGTCACGGGGAGGACAGTCACTCCCATGATGGTGAGGAGCATTCTCACGAGTAGTGAGCTTGCCCTTTTCGGATTGCCGCCCTCCAACGTCAACGACCGTCCGCCCATGACTCTGGCTTTTCGCCTGGCACTTGCCGCCCTCCTTAGCACCGGCGCGCTTCTTCTTGGCTGCAATGGGGATTCCTCCGGGGACCACTCGCACGGAGGAGACGCCCACAGCCATTCCGCATCCCAGGCGACGGCGGAGAGTGCCCACGGAAGCGGAATCACTACGACCGCGTGGTCCGACCGTCTCGAAATATTCGCTGAGCATCCCGTGATGGTGGCGGGGCAGGAAAGCGCGCCGTGGGCCGTTCACGTGACGCATCTGGACGGCTCCCGCCCGCTCACAGAAGGGACGCTCACGCTTCGCTTCCGCCGCCCGGACGGCGCGGCATACGTGCATACGGTGGAGGGGCCGCCGGAGCCCGGCATCTTCACGCCCCAGCCCACGATCCCGGAGACCGGGACGTTTCGCCTCTTTGCGGTCGTGGAGGGACCGCAGGCGCAGGACACCGTTGAGGTTGGCGACCTGACTGTCTATGAGAGCGCCTCGGCGGCACCTGCGCCCGGCGGCAGTACGGCCGAGATCTCGTACCTCAAGGAGCAGCAGTGGGAAACCGCCTTTGGCGTCGCGGAGGCGCGGGGACGGACGGTCCGCCGGTCCATTGAGGCTCACGGTACGATTGAGCCGGTCGCGGGGCGCCACGCGAAGGTGTCGGCGCCGGTGAGCGGCCTCACGCCCGCCCAGGCAAATCTGGACATGCCCGCTCCCGGCGACCGGGTACAGGAAGGACAAACGCTGGGCATCCTTAGTCCCTCCGGCGGAGAGGGCTCCTACGCCGATTTAATGGGCCGCGTCGAACGCCTGGAGCGCGAGGTGCGCCGGGCCGAGCGGCTGGTCGAGGCCGAGGCGATCCCGGAGAAGCGGCTCGTCGAGACGCGGCACGACCTGGAACTGGCCCGGGCCGCGCTCGAATCGATGGGGGGAGCCAGCGGAGGGGCGGTGCCCGAAACGGCGTCGGGTTCCATTGGGAGGCCCAAGGGCGACTCCGGGTTCAATTACCACCTTAAGGCCCCAATCAGCGGACGAGTTCAGGAGCGCCATCTCGCGCCCGGAAGCCGCGTGGAGGTCGGCACGGTCCTGTACACCATTGTGGACCCGAGCCGCGTGTGGCTCCGCCTTCGGGTGCCCGCCGAGCACGCGGCTGGCGCGAGCGGGGCGACCGGGGCCGTATTCACCGTCGAGGGCAGCGACACTGCCTACGAGGCAAGCCAAGTCGTCTCGACGGGGGCGTCCATCGATGCCGATACGCGCACGCTCCCCGTTCGCCTTGAGGCGCCCAACCCGAACGGCGCTCTCAAAATCGGCATGATGGCCGATGCCCGCCTTCTTCTCGACGACGGTACGACGGGGATCACCATCCCGAATGAAGCCATCCAGACCGAAGACGGCCAGCCGGCGGCCTACGTGCAAACCGGCGGCGAATCGTTCGAGCGACGGCCTCTCCAATTGGGTCCCACCGATGGGCAATACACCCTCGTCGAGCGGGGCGTCGAGGCGGGAGAGCACGTCGTTACGAGCGGCGCCTACCAGGTCTACCTCGCTTCGCTGAACACCAGTCAGATCGGCCACGGGCATACGCACTGACTGGAGTTCAGAGGGCGGGATTCGGAGTGGGGAATCGGCTCATCGTTTTCAAGCCACACAGGCAGAAAGATGCTCGATCGTACGATTCAATGGGCCCTTACCAGCCGGCTCGTGACGCTCGCCTGCGCGACGCTTCTTCTCGCGGCGGGCGGATACGCGGCCCTCACGATGCCGGTGGACGTGTTTCCGGACCTAACGGCCCCGCGCGTGACAGTGATTACCGAGTCGCACGGCATGGCCCCCGAGGAGGTGGAGAAGCTGGTGACCTACCCCATCGAGACGGCCGTGAACGGGGCGGCGAGCGTCCGGCGCGTGCGGTCCAGCTCCGCGCAGGGCTACTCTATCGTGTGGGTCGAGTTCGAGTGGGGGACCGACATCTACCAGGCCCGCCAGATTGTGAGCGAGAAGCTCCAGCTCGTAGGCGGCCAGCTGCCGGAGGGGGTGGACGCGCCCGTGATGGCGCCGATCACATCCATCATGGGCGAAATCCTACTGGTGGGCCTCACGAGCGAGGACCACTCGATGCGCGAGGTGCGGACCGCCGCCGATCGCGTCGTGCGCCGCCGCCTGCTGGCCGTCGACGGGGTCGCGCAGGTGATCCCGCATGGGGGCGAGGTGAAGGCCTATCAGGTGATCGTCGACCAGGAGCGGATGCGGGCGCTCGGGATTTCCTTGTCGCAGGTGATGGAGGCGGCGGAGGGTTCTAACGAGAACGCGGCGGGGGGCGTCTACCAGCAGGATGGGCGCGAGGTGCTCATTCGTGGCGTCGGGCGGACCAATGAAATCAAAGAGATTGGGTCCACGGTGGTGACGAGCCGGGATGGGGCACCGATCCGGCTTCGGGACGTGGCCGAGGTAAAGATCGGCACCCAGCGTCCCCGCCTCGGCACCGGATCGGTAAGCGGCGAGCCGGGCGTCATCGTCTCCATCCAGAAGCAGCCCGGTGCCAATACCCTCGAACTCACCGAGCGGGTCTCATCCGAACTCGACCAGATCGAGGGACAGCTTCCCGCGGGGATGGAGGTGAATCGCTCCATTTTCCGGCAGGCCGACTTTATCTCCCTCGCCGTCAGCAACGTGATCGAGGCGCTGCGGGACGGGGCCTTCCTCGTGATCCTTATTCTGTTTCTCTTTCTGTGGAACGTGCGGACGACGGCCATCTCAATTCTGGCCATTCCGCTCTCGCTGTCGGTCGCCCTGGTGGTGATGTACGGGCTCGGCATCACGATCAACACCATGACGCTCGGGGGGCTGGCGATCGCGATCGGGGCGCTCGTCGACGACGCGATTATCGACGTAGAGAACGTCTTCCGACGGCTCAGGGAAAATGCGCAGGCGCCCGATGGGGAGCAGAAGCCGGTCCTCCGGGTGGTCTATGAGGCATCGATGGAGGTGCGCGGGCCCATACTGAACGCGACGCTCATCATTAGCGTCGTGTTTGTGCCCCTCTTCTTCCTTTCCGGCGTGCAGGGGCGGCTCCTCCAGCCCCTCGGGCTGGCCTACATCGTCGCCATTCTCGCCTCGCTCTTCGTGGCGGTGACGGT
This sequence comes from Salinivenus iranica, assembly GCA_002894665.1. Classification (GTDB taxonomy): domain Bacteria; phylum Bacteroidota; class Rhodothermia; order Rhodothermales; family Salinibacteraceae; genus Salinibacter; species Salinibacter iranicus. The sequence continues at coordinate 20,129 of NCRB01000032.1, read as the reverse complement.
GACGCCGGTCCTCTGCTACTACCTGCTCCCACAGTCCTCGACGGTCCAGGAAGGAGAGGACACGTGGCTCGTCCGGCGACTGCACAGCGCATATCGCTCCACGCTGGATTGGGTGCTGGGCCGTTCCCGATTTGTGCTCGGGGCGGCCGCCGTGCTTCTCGCGGCCACGCTGGCGACGCTCCCCTTCATGGGGCGCGGCTTCCTGCCGGAGTTCCAAGAGGGGACGCTTGTGATTAGCGCGGTCACGGCGCCGGGCACGGGGCTACAGGCCTCCACGGGCATCGCCAAGGAAATCGAAGATCGTCTCCTGCAGCACCCGGCCGTCGAGGCCACCTCCCGCCGCACTGGCCGCGCCGAGCTGAGCGCCCACGCCCAAGGGGCGAATGCGTCGGAGATCGACGTGCAGGTGGACCTCTCGGAGATGGAAATGAGCGAGGTCACCGCCGACGTGCGCGCTCGTCTGTCATCGATTCCGGGGACCAACATCACGATCGGCCAGCCCATCGGGCACCGCATCGATCACATGCTCTCGGGGACGCGGACGGATATCGCCCTCAAAATCTTTGGGCCGGAGCTGTACGAGTTGCGTGACCTGGCGGGGCAGGTGCGAGGAGCCATCGAGGGCACGCCCGGCCTCGTCGACCTCTCCGTGGCCCGACAGGCCGATGTGCCCCAGCTTCGCCTCTATCCGAAGCGCCAAGAGATGGCGAAATACGGCGTTACCCCCGGCCATCTCAACCACGCCGTCGAGGCGCTGGTAGGCGGCGAAGTCGTCTCCCAGGTGCGCGAGGGCCAGTTGGCCTTTGGCCTCACTGTGAGGCTTGACTCTGCCCGCCGGGCCGGGGCCGAGTCGATTCGCAACGTTCTCATTGACACGCCTACCGGGCCGACAGTGCCGGTCTCCCGACTTGCCACTGTTCAGCACGAGCGCGGGCCCAACACGATTAGCCGGGAGGACGTGCAGCGCAAGATCGTCGTCTCGGCTAATACGAGCGGACGCGACGTGGGGAGCGTCGTGGCCGACTTGCAGCGGCGGATCTCGGGGCAGGTCGAGATGCCCGAGAACTACTACTACGAGGTGGGCGGGCAGTACGAAAACGCCCGACAGGCCTCCCGGCGGATCGGGTGGCTCTCCCTTGTCGCGTTCCTAGTGGTTTTCCTCCTCCTCTACCAGGAGTTTGGCAGCACACGAGCCGCCGGTCTCGTCCTCGTAAATCTGCCGCTTGCTCTCACCGGCGGGGTGGCCGCCCTCTTCCTCTTCTTGGGCGGCACGCTCGACATCGCGGCGATGGTCGGGTTCGTAACGCTCTTCGGGATTGCCGTGCGGAACGGCATCCTCCTTGTGAGCCACTACATCACCCTGCTACAGAAGGACAAGTCCCTCCGCGAGGCCGTGGTGCAGGGCTCGATGGAGCGGCTCAACCCCATCCTGATGACGGCCCTCACGGCGGGCCTCGCGCTCGTTCCTCTCGCTCTGGGCGGCGGGGAGCCGGGAAAAGAGATCCAGACGCCCCTCGCCATCGTGACGATCGGCGGGCTCCTCACCTCCACCCTCCTCAACATGGTTGTCGTTCCGGTTCTCTTCGACCGCTTCGGCGATGCGGAGCAGCTTCGGAAGGAGCAGGCGCAGGAGCTTTCGGTGTGATGGGCGGGCAGTCCCGGATCACCGGTCGGAGGGATTCCCCTACGCCAAGGCGACCGATTTCTGTAAGCGTTCTCGAGAAGGTGCAGGCATTTTTGGAGAACCGGGGCGACGCGATTCACCATCTGCGCTCTGCTCAATAGATCTTCCTTTTACAACCGAGCGGTTCCTGAACGTTTTCCGCGACTACAATCAGGCCGTTTGGCCGGTCCAGGTCGTGACCCACTCTGATTGTGAATTCAACCCTGACAGTTCCACTGACACTGGGATGCCGTGCACTGGCAGAAGTGATGCTTGGACCATCTTTCAGCGCTGCGAGCACTGAAAACAGCCCGATCGGCGACCTGTCGGGCGAGCCTCGTGAATAGTGCTTAAGGGAAGATTTGAACCTCCAAATTTCGATCACTTTCGTTCCCCACGGCCCTCTCAGCCCGCGTAAAACGGCCCTCTCAGCCCGCGGAAAAAGGAACCCCTCCAGGTCAACGGACCCAGAGGGGGAGGTGTCGTGCCCGAGAGAGGACTCGAACCTCCACGTCCTTGCGGACACGTGACCCTGAATAATGTGCAGGGTTGTTGTAAAACGATGCTTGTAAGCTCAAAACGCCGATTTTGGGCGTTCATTAAGATCGTTTCCCCCATATTTCCCCCAGTACACTATATTTTCGCTGTCTCGCAGCGCACCAATTCACGGATTTTACTCCGAGCTTCCGTTCTCTCCGAAGGATCTCTCAGCGAATTGTAGGCGGCCCTGGTCATCTCAAGTGGCGAGGAATCAGTGGATTCGATAGAGTTAATCAGTGGGATCCCGCATATGCTGGAGGCAGGAAAAACGTATTGCATTTCTCGGTGCATTCTGCTTGATTTGTGATAGAAACACGCTTAGGAGATGCTCCTCTTGCGTGCTTTTCGACCAACGTAGCAATCACTCTACACTTCAGGCTCGTCGGTCGCCTTGCCTACAGGATTCGGTCGCTGGTCTCTCTTTCGAATCATCTTCCCCCTCCTCCCATATGTCATCGCTGCAGCCTTAATATTGACAGAAGCGGGCGGGCTGTCATGGTCTGGATTTCTCCAGCTTGAGTGGACCTCGATCCTCCAGGCCCCGGAGATTCTATACCTCGGGATTGTGATCAGCGCCTCTGGGCTTAAGGATATATCGGATATCCGAAAGGCCGACGCAGCTACGCGTTTCCACACCGGTCTATACTGGTTGCTGCTGATTCTCGTTATAGTCTCAGCCGCCGTGTACGGAGACTTGCGAGGAAATCGAATAGGAAACCCGACCTATGAGAATCCTAACCTCATCTTCCCGGGTATACTAACTGCCACAATGACGGTACTCAGCGCACTCGCCCACAATTCGCTGCTGCGGCTCGAACAGAGTTGAGCAGCATCACAGGCATAATCGCCGCAAGGTATGGACGCTATCAGCTTTAGTCAGTTTGTGTTCTGGGCAGCTTCATTGGCCGTAGGCGTCGGGGTCTTGTACGCTCTCGTTTCGATTTATGTCTTTTGTTACGACCTTGATCTTCCTGAAAAGGAGAGCAGCTATAGCGCCGATCCAGAATATGATTTGTCGAATATCAACAACTCCAATGGAGTTGAAAAGACCGTAATTTTCAGGTCTCCTGAAGGTGTTCTAAATAGGAGCATTACCACTATTATTTATCCATTTTTTTCATTCATGGAAAATAGTTACACCCAAAATATTAATATACCACAGGGTAATTATAATCAGTGGGAGATAGACTGTAGCATAGAAGATATTATGCAAGAGGGTAGATATGAAAGCTATACAGAAGGAAATGCTGCTAAAAGAGCCCTTTCATAGCGATGGAAGACGTATTGGAAGAGGATAACGAAAGGGATATTAGGTTTAGGTTCGATGAGGTACGTACTCGTCGCTTTGAGTTCAACGAGCCAGATCGTGAACCGGAAAGAGAAGAATTCCCCAATTTTACGGTCAGGGTTGGGTTTAGGGTAGACATTGATAGTAAAATTATTTGGGTGCGTGTGATTGTAGAGGCAACAAAAGAAGATGAAGAGATAATTGAAATAGATACTGAGACTGGATTTAAAATTGAAAACTTAGAAGAATTGCGTCAAGACGACGAATCTGTGCAGGTGCCGGATGATTTCGGTATCAAAATAGCTTCGTTGGCAATATCTACCACAAGAGGTATAATTATAGAGAAAACATCAGGTACTACGCTTCAGAAAGTTATTCTTCCTCCAGTCGATGCTGGGGTCTTTGTCAATGATGAAAATGATTAGAAGGTGTAATATCAATACGTATGTATATTTAGGGTAGGCGTAAGCTCACACGACCTACAGACCGAGTTCTCTTCTGAGACAAATTGAATAACCTTAATCGTCGGCGAGTTCGATTGCATCTTGCATTTACTGCACTTCTCTTCATAAAATCGGGGGTTATGTGAAGACTCATGCAGCAAATGCAAAGTGCAAGCGGCGAAAAGCTTAGGATTTTAGGTAGAGCCCCCGTTTGATCTTCTCCAGGTTGGGACCGTCCACGAGGTCCCGCAGCCACTTTTTGCACGTACGTTCAGGAATTTCCTCTTCCTCTGCAACTTCTATCGCCTCTGCTGTCTCGAATCGGTCAGGGAGGCGTTGCAGTAACCGGCGTTTGGGGGACAGGGCTGCGTCGTCGAGACCCATCTCTTTGTAGACGCGCAATGTCTCGCATGTGAGCCACTGTCCAATTTCGAGGGCGGCCTCCATGCTTGCGGCGTCCACCTCGTTCGAGTCGGTTTCCCCATTGGCCTTCCGGCAAAGGTGCAGAATGAGGGCAAGGCGGGCGGTGTGTGTGATCCCTTTCGCGGCAACGGCTTTCGCGGGGCCTTCCGGGCGGGCCTCCAGTGAGCGGTTCGCCTCGTTGTAGTATTCGATCCACGCGGCTTTCGCGTCGGGGCTCAGAGAGACGAGCGTGTACGGCTCTAAGGAGACAGACTGTTGCCAGTCCTTTCCGTAGAGGCGCCCCAACAGACGGTCGTAACGGTCCCGTACTTCCCGGCTCACGTCCGCTTCGGTCCACCGCTTCGGTTTGGGGGGCGGCTGGCAGAAGATGAGGCGGGCGGCGAATCCGGTGTCGAAATGGATCTCGTCCAACTTCTCCGTGAGGGTGCCCGGTTGGATCGTCCCAGTCACGGGCACGGCGGGCGTGTCTACCGTCGTGTTGCCTTCCCCGGCGCGGTCCCGGGACGCCTGGATTCCTTGCCAAACTTCAACCCAAAACTGGAGATCGGCGGCCCCATTCACGTAGCGGTCGAACGAGCCAAACCATGCTCCCAGCTCGTCCCGTGCGAGTAGAATCCCGCGCGGGTTCTCGTTCAGAATCTTGACGATTGCTTCCGGCGTTGCGTCGCCGGTTCGATAGCGGTCCCGCGTGGGCTTGTCCTGTTCCTCGGGCTCCTCCTGTGCCTTCCAATCGGCAAGGGCCTGTTCGTACTCGTCCCGGGCCTCCGATTCGCGGCGGAAGATGGGCCGCACCGCGTGTTTGAAGGCGGGGGACTTCGTAGAGCCCGAAGGGGCCACGAGCACCGTCCACAGCGTCGCGGGCTCCGTCCACGAGCGTTTCAGTTGGAGGCGGGCAGCGTCCCCAATGGCACCGCTCAACACGGACAGCGTGGGCACGGCAACCATTGCCGGGGGCGCCGGAAGGGCCTCGGAAGCGGCCCGCACGTAGGCACGCACCGGGCCGGGGAGCGCACGGAGGGGAAACGGCTCGTAAGAGGGGACGGAATCCGCTTTTGTCTCCTCCACTTCTGCCCGGTCTACAGTCTCCTCAGAAGCGGGCGCCTCCTCCGTGGGGGAAAAGGGTTCGGCCTGTGCGAAATGCGATTTCAGCGCGTCACGCCCGCCGCTCACGAGCACGTCGTTCACGTCCCGGCCATCGGGGAGGGAGGCAACCCAAACGTTGAGACCGGCCTCGTGAAGTGTTGCGGCGTGCTCAGGTCCCCACTTGCGGCCCTTCTCGTCTCCGTCGAACGCGACGACAATTCCGTGATCTTGCGCCGGGGCAAGGCGTGACATACACACGGCCCATTCGTCACGGAAGGTGCCTGCACCGCTCGTTCCGGTTACGGCGTTAAAGCCGTGAGAGAGGGCGGAAAGCGCGTCGAGCTCCCCCTCACACACGACGACCGGACTGTTGAACGGATCGGACGGCACGAGGTCGTAGAGGGCAGCCGAACCGGCATTTCGCGGGATCTTGCCCCCGTCATCCGTGCGCTTCCAATCCGTAGCGGCCGGGTTGAAGCCGAATCCCTTCACGGCAACAATCGGGGGCGGATTCCCACCGCTCCGATGGAGCACCGGAATCATGATCCACCACGTTGCCCGGTAGTCGCCCGGACTGTGGGCAAGGCCAATGCGGGCGGCCTTCAGAACGTCCCTTGTGAGCCCGCGCTCATCTGTCAGATACGACCGGGCGGCTTGGGCCGCGTCCGTGTCGCTCATCAACCGCTCGTGCCAGCGGCGGGCGTGTTCGTGGGAGACGACCGGCTCCGGTTCGGATTCCTCGTTTGGCGACCGGTTCGATTCCGGGGAGGAGGCGTCGGTGGGTTGTACGTTCGGGCATCCATCGGATTCCACGTCGAGATTGAGCTCGTTCACGATCCATTCCAGGGCCTCGGGAAAGTCGAGGCCGTGCACGTCCTGGACGACGCTAAATATATCTCCCTTGTAATGAGAAGACCCCCAGTCCTTGACCAGGCCCTTCTCCAGATCAATGGAAAAATTGCCTGCGTCACCTTCCCCTAACTCCGTCGGCCCGAGGACACCTGAGAGTTTGGTTCCGTGATCACCATTGAGCTGGAATCCGCACCGTTTCAGAATGCGTCTGCAGTCGTGGGCATTTAGATGAGAGCGGATTCGTTCTGCACTAAGAGACATTTTTCACCTCCCCGCGTCGTTGGCGGATTTCCTTAATCCCGGCCCGTACGCCCCGGAGGATGTGCATGAGGTGATCCGGAAAAATCACCTTCATTCTACGTCCCCATCGCCGACCAAATTCGAAGGCATCTATCGGATGCGTTGGGCGATTCAGTAGTGGATCGGACAGGGTCTTTCGCTCCTCCTGCTGCTGATTTTGCTTGCTGGGTTGAAGAGTATTCATTATTTGCTACCCTCCTCGGCTTGACGCCGGATGTATGCCTGGAGGGTCTCAGGCGCGTATAGGACGCGTCCCCGTATGCGAACCGGCTGTATTTCTCCAGCGTCGGCCATGTCGTCGAGTGTCCGCGTCGAGATGGAGAGCCGGTGCGCCGCTTCCTCTCGCGTAAGAAGAGTATCCGGTCCATTGGGCGATTCCTTCTTTCGAAGAGCTGTGATTTCATTACGGAGAGATTGAACCTCGCTTCTCAGCCCATCGATTAGAGCGCAGATTTCACCTTCGAGACTGTCTGGTTCTTTGGGATTCGAAATTTTCTCTTCTACTTGGGGGGCTTCCATGGTGTGATTCGGTCTATGCCGACCCCGGCCTTTAGGTATTCGATAAGAGAACTATACAGATCGATTTCTCCAGGCTCCGAAACAGAAAAAGGGCACCCTCGGGCCGGAAAGAGGGTGCCCCTTTTCTGTTATCCACAACCGCCGGGACACGGCTGATTCAATGTTTACATCCGGTTTCCGGCCCGATGCAGGCCCTTTCACACGCATCAGGCCGGAAGGTCAAAATATTCCAGATTATTTTGGAATATCGTGCGTTAACACTTCCGAAACGGACGGCCTATCCCGGGCCGGAGCATGTTATGTCTCCCCACATAGCCAGTGTGCACACACGAAGTGATACCCACGTGTGGTGTGCATGCACATGTGCATGAGATCACGCGTGAAACATATGTTATGGCCTCTCACGCCGTGTGAATGGGGATATGTGCACGGGTAAAAAAGTTTATCCGTGAAGGCAGATGAGTTATGTCTGTAGAGAACAGTTTATTCTTTGATAGACTGGCATACGAGGTCTTCAACAAGCTCACAGAAGGATTCAGGATGGCCGTCCTTGTATCGATGTGCCAAGTCCGCCTCCCGAATCGCGCTCTGTAGTTGTGTGACTGCGTTTTCGCCATCCCTTCCGATCCATGCCTTTAGGTCACTCATCGTTTCGGGTAAGCTCTTTGGTTCGGCTCTGTACTTTTCAACAACTTTCTCGGCGTGCCGCAACAGCGTCCGTCGTCCCTCGAAGATATCAGGTAACGTCTCAAGAGATTGACGTTTGGCTTCTTTCTCCATAGGCTCCACAGATCCAAAGGCTTCAAAGCGGTAGAGAACTCTGTCCAACACAGATATTCTAAAAAGTAGGTAATCCCTCGCCCTTCTTTTCTGGTCGTACTCGTGTTCCTGATTCTGCAATCTCCTCTTTAGGAGGTCAATTACTTCCTGCCAAGTTTCGTAACCCCCGCAGATAACTGTCTCATACTGGGTTAGGTAGTCTGAATTGAATTCGTAGCCCCACTGACCACTTTGCGGTGTGTAGGTGATTCGGAGTTCTGATAGTTCTGTTGTTGCTTTGCATGTTCGGTTGTGGTCCTCTGCCTGGTCAGTATAGACAGACCATTCCCCTGTTTTAGACTCATGCCGAAATTTGCCGTCCTCTGAACGCCAATGTTCTCCCATGGGACGTTCAAGAATATGATCGCGAACGCTGTTCAAGTCTTGCTTATCGGAGGCTTCCGAATTTGCGATCTTGACAACTCGTCTTTGGATTCCGTAGAGCTGACTTTGAAGGTAATTGAACCGGCTCTCGGACTCAGCAGCTTCCGCTTCCGAGCTCTGAGCGGATTCCTCCAGACGTTTCTTTATAGCCAAAAGTGTCTCGTACCCCTCACCATTTTGTAGGAGGCTCACCAGTTCGTTGTAATTCTCCTCAATGACTTCAGTCTCGCGCTCCGGATGTACATTTCCGTCGTCGTCTGTAAATAGGAAGCGGGGTGGCAATATTGGTTGGGTCGGAGAATAGAGCTCAGCAGGCTCGACGAATTTCACGGGCTGCAAAGTTTGGTGAGAGCAGACAGAGCAAGCGACATCTATAACGGAACACGCTGTTCCGATATCAATGATGGAGTGCGCAGGATTTGGAATCAACATACACGACGAATGAGGCCAGACGACGTAATTTCCTTCAGCGACGCAGCGGAAGAGGTCGGTTGCAGCCGAACAACCCTGTATCGTGCGGCCGACGATGGCCGCCTACAGGACGTTGAGATCGGTGGGCGCCGGATGATCCTCAAGAATGAGAAGTGGGAGGATTTCGAACCGAATCTCGTAGGTGCCCGGGCGCGGAAGCTGGAAGACGAGGATGGCGACGAATAAGGGTTTCTCACATCTAAACATATATGTTATGGCCTCTTTACGGAAGCACAAAGGGCGTTATAGCGCCCGATTCTACGATAGCGATCGATCCCCGAAACGGAAGGAGGTGGCCCTCGGCACGAGTCGCAAGTCGGTAGCCGAACCGAAACTGCGCCGTCTGGAAGAGGCGTACGCCCGGGGCGATTACGATCCCTGGAGCGGCGGGTGGCTCATGGAAAATGAGACCGTATCTGACGCAGTGGATCGGTTTCTGGAGGCGAGGGAGCGAGACGGCCTGCAAGAAAGCACGCTCGACGGGTACGAATACAAGCTCAGTAACTTCGTGGGGCACACGCCTACCGGGGCTATGGTTCGGGACGTGCTGCCGGATCACGTCCACAGTTACATTCACGCCCGCGTCAATGAGGGACAGGCAAACGAGGGGGAGCCCTCCAATGCTACGAAGCGGAGCCGCTACCGGCACGTGCGGGCGTTCTTCTCGTGGGCTGTCGAGAACGAGCTTGTGGACGAGAGCCCGGTGGATGACGTATCCAAGCCTCGGAAGGAAGAGAAGGAGAAAGCCTTCCTCAAACCGGACGACATTAAGCGAATCCTCCGTGCCGTGGACGCCCATCGGGAGATGAGAGAGGGAGAACCGGGGCCAACCCCACGAGACATGTGGTTGAAGGAGATGATTCGCGTTGCGGTGGGCACCGGCCTACGGCGCGGGGAGCTCCTGAACCTCCGGTGGGGAGACGTTGATCTCGAATCCGGGCGCCTCGTGGTCCGCAACCGGGATGGCTTCACCGCTAAGAATGGACGCGAGCGGACGGTGCCGCTTCGTGGAGATGCACTGGAGACGCTTCGAGAGATACATGAGGCACGAAGCCCGCTGGACAACGATCCAGTGTTTATAGACGCCAATGACGACGTGCCCAAGCCGGATCGGGTCTCCAAGCGGTTCAAGTTCTACGTCCGTAAGGCGGGTTTGTCAGATCGGGAGGAACTGTCTTTTCACTCGTGCCGACACACGACCGGCTCGTGGCTCTCGATGCAAGGCGTTCCGCTCCGTGTGATTTCAGAAATTCTTGGACACTCCAGTACGCAAGTGACGGAGATGTATAGCCACCTCAGCCCGGAAGTGATGGATCGGGCGATGGAGGAGACGTTCGGAAGCTCGTAAGGTGTGGGGGAGCGTTCCCCCATAATTCCCCCACAACTTTTCGATTTGCTGCGATATCTCACGATTTCGTGCAAAATCGAGTCAGCGGCCTAAACAGAAAATGCCCCTCAGAACACCACTTAAAGGCTCTGAGGGGCGTTTTTCTTGGTGCCCGAGAGAGGACTCGAACCTCCACGTCCTTGCGGACACGTGACCCTGAATCACGCGCGTCTACCAATTCCGCCACTCGGGCATGTCGATATGTGGATATTCCCGTACGCCCGGAATGCCCCGGCGTGTTCCTTGAAATCAGTGCGCACACGGTTCGCACTCGCCCCGTCCGGTTGCTTATGTTGAACACGTCAACCGACTGCTCACCACTGCTCCGTCTCCCATGGCCCGGCTCACTCGTCTTCTCTTCTGCGCCGTCCTCGGCGTCGCGATTGCGTTGCCCGCGCAGGCCCAATACGCCCAGGACTCGCTCGCCTTCGATCTCGAACACGTCTTCGAACTGGAATACGCCTCGGATCCCCAAATTGCCCCCAGCGGGGAGCAGGTCGTGTATGCGCGTACGTCGATGGATAAGATGAAGGACCGGCGGGTCTCGCGCCTCTGGCTGGTGGGGGCGGACGGCGAGTCGCACCGCCCGATCACCGACCCGAACGTGAACGCGTCGCAGCCCCGGTGGTCGCCGAGCGGCGATCGGGTGGCCTACGTGGCGTCGACGGAGGAGGGGGCGGAGATCTTCGTCCGGTGGATGGAGACGGGCGAGACGGCGCGCCTGACCCAGCTCGAGGCATCGCCCAATGGGCTCTCGTGGGGACCGGAAGGGGAGCGACTGGCCTTCACTCTGTTTGTGGACGCGCCGGAGGAGCCCTTCGCCGACATGCCGCGTCCGCCGGAGGGGAGCGACTGGGCGGAGCGGCCCGACTATACCGATCAGGTCTATTACCGATCGGACGGGGGCGGCGACCAGGAGGAGGGCTACACGCAGGTCTTTACGATTCCGGCCACCGGGGGGACGCCTCGCCAGATCACGTCGGCCCCCTACAACCACGACGGCACGCCCCAGTGGACGCCCGACGGCGAGACGCTTCTCCTCAGTGCCAACCGACACGAGGACTGGCGCCTCGACCCCGGAAACTCGGAGGCCTACGCCATCGATCTGGACTCTAAGTCGGTGACGGCGCTCACCAGCCGAGAGGGGCCGGACGGGGACGTGGCGGTCTCCCCGGACGGCAATCGGGTGGCCTACACGGGGTTTGACGATCGGGAGCAGGGGTATCAGGTGACGAAGCTGTACGTGATGAATCGGGACGGGCAAAACAAGCGCCTGCTGACGGAGGGATTGGACCGGGATGTGCAGGACCCCATGTTTACGGCCGACGGGGAGCGCATTGTCTTTCAGTACGACGACGAGGGAGAAACCAAGATTGGGAGCGTTACCCTGGAGGGCGAGCGGAGCGTCGTCGCGGAACGTGTGGGGGGCACGTCCATCGGGCGGCCGTACACGAGCGGGTCGTTCAGCCTGGCGACGAACGGGCAGGTGGCCTACACGCACGGTACGACGGAGCGCCCCGCAGACGTGGCCGTGGCACGCGCCGGCCAGGCGCCACAGGTGCTCACGTCGTTGAACGACGACCTGTTCGACGAAACGGCCATCGGAGAGGTCGAAGAGATCACGTACGAGTCGTCCCACGACGGCCGCACGATTGAGGGCTGGATCGTGAAGCCGCCCAACTTCGATCCCTCGGCGGACTATCCCATGGTTCTGGAGATCCACGGCGGTCCGTTTGCCGCGTACGGCCCGCACTTTTCGGCGGAAGTGCAGCTGTACGCCTCGGCCGGCTACGTGGTGCTCTACACGAACCCGCGCGGCTCAACCAGCTACGGCCAGGATTTTGGAAACGCCATTCACCACGACTACCCCGGCCACGACTACGACGACCTGATGTCCGGGGTCGATGCGGTGCTGGAGCGCGGCCATGTGGACGAGGACCGGCTGTACGTGACCGGGGGCAGCGGGGGTGGCGTGCTCACGGCCTGGATTGTGGGGCACACCGACCGCTTCCGGGCGGCCGTGGCCGCCAAACCGGTCATCAACTGGTACAGTTGGGCGCTCACGGCCGACATGTATCCCACGGGGGTGAAGTACTGGTTCCCGGGCGCGCCGTGGAATCACCGCGACCACTACATGGACCGCTCGCCGCTGTCGTACGTCGACAACGTGACGACGCCGACCATGCTGCTGACGGGGACGGAGGACTACCGTACGCCGATGTCGGAGTCGGAGCAGTTCTACCAGGCGCTCAAGCTGCGGGAGGTGGACGCGGCGCTCGTGCGCGTGCCGGGGGCCTCGCACGGCATTGCGGCGCGGCCGAGCCACCTGGCGGCAAAGGCCGCTCACGTGCTCGAGTGGTTTAAGCGCCACGGCGGCGCCGGGAGTGAGTGACGACGCCCGGGGTCATCCGGCGGGCCAGTCGCTGGTCGCGTGGGTCGGATGGCCGCCCAGATAGGTGGCGATGACTTCTGTGTCGAGCAGGTCGGCGGCCGGTACCTCCAGGAGGTCGTGCGACAGCACCACGAAGTCTGCGAGCTTCCCCGGCGTGATGGAGCCGACCCGGTCTTCCTGGAAGGCCGCGTGGGCGGCCCCCTGGGTGTAGGCGTGCAGCGCGGCCTCCCGCGAGACGCACTCCTCGGGGCGCCAGCCGTCTGAGGGCTGGCCGGCTGCATCCTGACGAGTGACCGCGGCGTGGAAGCCGCGAATCGGGTCGATGGGCTCGACGGGGGCGTCGGAGCCAAAGGCCAGTCGGGCGCCTGCGTCCTGGAGGCTGCGCCAGGCATAGGCGCGGGAGAGACGCTGCGGCTCGAGGCGGTCGGCCACCCACGCCTTGTCGCTGGTGGCAAAAAGAGGTTGAACGGACGCAATGACATCGAGTCCGGCCAGGCGGGCCCGGTCGTCCGGATGCAGAATCTGGGCGTGTTCGAGGCGCGGGCGGCGGAGCGGCGCCTCGGAAGCCTCCATCGCCGCCGCGTAGGCATCCAGCACGAGCCGATTCGCCCGGTCGCCGATGGCGTGGGTGCACACCTGAAAGCCGCAGTCGACGGCGGCCCGCACGTTGTGTTGGAGCTCCTTGGGGGACTGCAGGAGGAAGCCTCGAGTGCCTGGGGCGTCTGCATACTCGTCCAGGAGGGCGGCCCCGCGGCTGCCGAGGGCCCCGTCGGCAAAAAACTTAACGGCCTCCACCCGAAGCCGGTCGTTCGGGCCGTGGTACGGTCCGCGGTCGCAGAAGTGGTCGAAGGTGGCCCCGCGCCCGTCGATCATGGCGTAGACGCGGAGGGGAAAGTGGTCGTCGTCGATGAAGCGCCGGAATCGGTGCATCGTATCGAGGCCGACGCCGGCGTCGTGGAGGCCGGTGAGGCCGCGCTGCGCGGCGTGGTCGAGGGCCGTCGAGAGGGCGCGCTCGTGCTGTTCGGTAGTAGGGGGCGGGAGGTGATCCTCTACCAAATCCATCGCGGTGTCGACGAGGACCCCGGTGGGCTCCCCATCGGCGGTGCGGCGAATGGCGCTGCCGTCCGGGGCGCTCATCGTGCCGAGGCGGTCGAGTCCGATGGTGGCCTCCAGGGCCGCCGTGTTGGCCCAGCCGGCGTGGATATCGGCCCGGGTGAGCCAGACGGGACGGCGGGGAAACGCCTCGTCCAGGAGCGCCCGGGTTGGGGCCTGCCGATCGGTCCATTTTGCTTCGTTCCAGCCGTGCCCGCGGAGCCAGGCGCCCTCGGGAAGATCGCGATCCTCGGCGAAGGCCACGAGCCGATCTACCACCTCGGAGGCCGAGGTCGTGCCGGACAGGTCGGCGCGGCGCAGGCTGTGTCCCAGGGCCTGCAGGTGGGCATGGGCGTCGATGAAACCGGGGACGACAGTGCGCCCCTCGGCGTCGATGCGGCGGCTCGACGGATATTGTTGCAGAAGATCCTCCGTTGCTCCCACCGCTACGAATTGCCCGTTCCGGACGGCGAGCGCGGTGGCGGTGGGGCGGGCGTCGTCGACCGTATAGATCCGAGCGTTGTGGAGGAGGTAGTCGGGCGAGGGCGAGGCCATTCGGAAAGGGAAAATGTTATGCATCGTTGGCCCGCTGCTCTACCCACAGCGTGACGGGGCCGTCGTTCGTGAGGTGCACGTCCATCATTGCGCCGAACTCTCCAGTCGGCACGGCATGCCCCAATTCGTTTGCCAGCTGATCGACGAAATGCTGGTAAAGTCGGTCGGCGTGGTCGGGCGGGGCCGCTTCGTCGAACGAGGGGCGGTTGCCGCGCGTCACGTCGCCATATAACGTAAACTGCGGCACCACGAGGGCCTCGCCGCCGGTGTCGAGAAGGGATTCATCCATCTTGCCCTCGGCGTCGGGAAAGACGCGCAGGTGTGCGCACTTCTCGGCACACCATTCGCTTTCCGACCGGGTGTCGTCTTCGTGCACGCCGAGCAGGATGAGCAGGCCGTCGTCGATTGCGCTAACAGTCTCGCCGTCGATGTCGACCGATGCTTCGGAGACGCGTTGGACCAGAGCAACCATGTGGAAAAAGGGCGTGGATGTTGAATTAAAGCATGGGAGGGAGGCGTCGAAAAAGGCGTCTCGCCGAGACGCCTTTACGGTATGTCCGTGGCACCGCTTAGGAACGTGCGGAGGGCGTCGAGGGCCCTGCGGCGATGGCTGATTTCGTTTTTCGTCTCGGCAGGCATCTCGGCAAATGTGTGCTCGTAGCCGGTAGGCTGGAAGAGCGGATCGTAGCCGAAGCCGCCCTCGCCGCGTGGAGCGGTGGTGATCGTGCCGGTGCAGATGCCCTCAAACGTATGCACGGCGCCGTTGGCGTCCACAAGTGCCACGACGGTGCGGAATCGGGCGTGCCGGTCCGACGCCCCCTCCAGCACCTCCAGGAGTTTCTTCTTGTTGTCCTCCGACGTGGCATTGGGTCCGGCGAAGCGGGCGGTGTGCACACCCGGGCCCCCGTCGAGCGCGGCCACCTCCAGCCCCGTGTCGTCCGCCAGGGCGGCGTGGCCGGTGTGTTCGTGGAACGCACGGGCCTTTTTGCGGGCGTTGCCGTCGAGCGTATCGGCATCCTCCACCACGTCGGGCGGGGCGTCAAGTGAGCTCGACGGATGCAGGGTGAGGGACAGGTCCGAGAGGAGGGCACGCAGCTCCTCCACTTTTCCCGGATTGCGGGTGGCGAGGACGAGGGGATCGACGGGGGCCATGGTGCGGAAGCAGATCCAAAAACGAAGAGGAATGACGAAAAAGAAACACGCCTCCCCCCGTCTCGTTCTACGGAGTCGCCAGCCCATGGCAGCAACTGCCCGAAAGCTAATTCCCCGAACCAGACTTCTCAAGGAGGAGATCTATTGTGGCCGTAGGTGTTAAAGTCCGAAACAACGAAGACATCGATCGCGCGCTCAAACGCTTCCGCCGGCAGGTGAACCGCAGCCGCATTCTGCGGGAGTACCGGGAAAACATGGCGTACATGAAGCCGTCGGAAGAGAAGCGCATGAAGAAGAAGCAGGCGCGCCGGCGCCGCCACCGCGAGCGCAAGCGGGGCAACAACCGGAAGCGTCGGTAGCCTGTGCCCAACGATCGCAGGCGCCCCGACTTGGGGGGGGGGGGGCTGACTGTCATTCAGGTTCAGGGACGGTCCCACTGGGTCCGTCCCTTTTCTTTTGGGGGGACGTGTATGACAGTTTTTGTCTGTCTCAAAACCAACATCCGGATGCATGTCTGATTCCGTTTCTCGCGTTGCTGTTCTCGGGGCCAACGGCGGAATTGGCCGACGGCTCCTTCCGAGGCTGGCCACGGCCGGGTACGACCCGATTGGGGTGGTGCGGTCCGAAGACCAAGTCGAGCGTATACGGGAGGCGGGGGCGGAGCCCCGGCTCGGCGATCTTGAGGAAACGTTCGCGCCGGCGCTGGATGGGGCCGACGCCGTCGTGTTCACCGCGGGGTCCGGCGGCGGGACCGGCTGGGACAAGACGCTCATGGTCGACCTCTGGGGGGCGAAGCGGGCGGTCGACGCCGCTGCACAGGAGGGGGCCGATCGGTTTGTGATGATCAGTTCGCGCGGGGCCGACAATCCGCAGGCGGGGCGGGCGCCGCTCCGGCCGTACCTCGTCGCCAAGCATTTTGCCGACCGCTACCTGCGCCAGTCCGGGCTCGCCGAGACCATTCTCCGCCCCACCCGCCTCACAGAGGCGGAGGGCACCGGCCGTGTGGCGACGACGGACGGCGACGCCATTCCCCGTGCCGATGTGGCCCAGGCCGTTGTTGCGTGCCTCCAAGACGAGGCGACCGTCGGGCGTGCGATTGAGCTGTACGGCGGCGACACCCCGATTGCAGATGCCCTTCGGCCCTGACCGTCCGGCCGATCGCATCGGTTGCCCCCAACAACAAAACGCCCTCCCCGGCCGATGGGCCGCGGAGGGCGTTCTGTTTTCGACAGAGGGGAGCAGTTACGCCCCGCCGATGGCGTCCTCCACCAGGTTCTCCTGTTCGCGATCGTGCACCTTGGCCGAGCCGGTGGCCGGGCTGGCACTGGCGGGCCGGCCCACGTACTGCACGCGCTGTTCGCACGGGCCGTGCACCGCTTCGAGCAGGTCGTCGAGCCGCGGGCGGACAAACGTCCAGGCGCCCATGTTTTTCGGCTCTTCCTGCACCCACACCGTCTCGTCGGCGTCGGCGTAGCGCGCCAGCTCGTCCTGCACCTCCTGCTTCGGAAACGGATAGAACTGCTCGAGGCGTGTGATCGCAACCTCATCGCGGCGGTCGTCCTCCTCCAGCGCCTTCACGAGGTCGTAGTACACCTTGCCGCTACAGAGAATGTGCCGCGTGGTGTCGGCCGGATCGGTATCGGCCGGGAGGACCTCCTGCACGCCGCCCTTTGTCAGCTCCTGCGGGGTCGACACGCACTTCGGGTGCCGCAGCAGGCTCTTCGGCGTCATGACGATCAGCGGCTTCTTGGTGTCGCGCTTCACCTGCCGGCGCAGGGCGTGGAAGTAGTTGGCCGGGGTGGAGAAGTTGGCGACGGTCATGTTCTGCTCGGCGCAGAGCTGCAGGAATCGCTCCAGGCGGGCCGAGGAGTGCTCCGGCCCCTGGCCTTCGTAGGCGTGCGGCAGGAGCGCCACGAGGCTGGAGGTCTGGCCCCACTTCTCTTCGGCGGCACTCACGAACTGGTCCCACACGATCTGCGCCCCGTTCGCAAAGTCGCCAAACTGTGCCTCCCAGCAGGTGAGGGCGTCCGAGTCCATTACCGAGTAGCCGTACTCGAAGCCGAGAACAGCGTACTCCGAGAGCAGGCTGTCGTAGATGAGCAGCGGGGCCTGGTCGTCGGCCAGGTTGTTGAGCGGCGTGTACTCCTCGCCGGTCTCCTGGTCGATGAGCACGGCGTGGCGCTGGCTGAAGGTGGCGCGGCGCGAGTCCTGCCCGCTGAGGCGGACCCGCGTGCCCTCCTGCAGCAGCGAGCCAAAGGCCAGGGCCTCGGCGAACGCCCAGTCGATGCGCTCCTGCTCGTAGAACAGATCGTCGCGCTTGTCGAACTGCCGCTTGAGCTTGCGGTGGACGTTGAAGTCGTCGGGGAAGTTGGTGAGCACCTCCACGACCTGCTCCAGGTGCTCGCGGTCGGCCCGGGTGTCGACGGAGGGGAGGCGCGTGTCGTCCTTCCGCTCGGTGCGTTTCTCGAGGGCCTCGTCCGCGTCCTTTTCTTCGAGGTCTTTCGTGCGGTCGAAGGCCTCCTGCAGCCGCCCGCGGTAGTCGTCGAGCATCTGCTCGGCCTCGTCGGGCTCAATGTCGCCGCGGCGCAGCAGCATCTCGGTGTAGAGCTT
This sequence comes from Salinivenus iranica, assembly GCA_002894665.1. Classification (GTDB taxonomy): domain Bacteria; phylum Bacteroidota; class Rhodothermia; order Rhodothermales; family Salinibacteraceae; genus Salinibacter; species Salinibacter iranicus. The sequence continues at coordinate 2,156 of NCRB01000032.1, read as the reverse complement.
CCGCGGGGAGCGTTTCTCCTCGATTTTCTCGTAGAGCAGCGGCTGCGTGAAGGTCGGCTCGTCGCCCTCGTTGTGGCCGTGGACGCGGTAGCACAGCATGTCGATCACCACGTCCTTGTTGAAGCGCTGGCGATACTCGAACGCCAGCCGCGCAATGCGCACGCAGGCCTCCGGGTCGTCGCCGTTGATGTGGAAGATGGGCGCCTCGATGGCCTGCGCGAGGTCGGTGGCGTAGGTGGAGCTGCGCGCGTCGCCCGGGGGCGTGGTGAAGCCGATCTGGTTGTTGATGACCAGGTGCACGGTGCCGCCGGTGGTGTAGCCGCGCAGCTTGCTGAGGTTGAGCGTTTCCGCGACCACGCCCTGGCCGGGGAAGGCCGCATCGCCGTGGACGAGGAAGGGCATCACGGCGTCGTGGTAGTCGTCCTCCTCGGCCTCGGGGTAGTGGTCGCGCATCAGGTTCTGCTTGGCGCGCGCCATGCCCTGCACCACCGGGTTCACCGCTTCCAGGTGGCTGGGGTTGGAGGCGAGGGTGACGTCGATTTCGTTGCCGTTCGGCGAGGTGACGGTGCCCTCCGCGCCGAGGTGATACTTGACATCGCCCGATCCCTGCGTAGTGTTGGGGTCGATGTTGCCCTCAAATTTGGAGAAGATCTCCTCGTAGGGCTTCCCGATGATGTTGGCCAGTACGTTGAGGCGGCCGCGGTGGGCCATGCCCATCACCACGTCGTCCACGCCCGCGTCCGCCGCGTCGGAGAAGAGCGTGTCGATGATGGGAATCATCGTTTCCGCGCCCTCCAGCGAGAACCGCTTGTGCCCGATGTACTTGGTGTGCAGGAAGCGCTCGAACGCCTCCGCCGCGTTCAGCTTCCGCATGATGCGGTGCCGCTCCTCGGTCGAGGGCGGCTCGGCGTCGCGCATCGGCTCAATGCGGTTCTGGACCCACGACTTCTCCTCCGGGTCCGAGATGTGCATGAAGGCGGTGCCCACCTTGTGGCTGTACGCCTTCCGCAGGATGGACAGGATTTCGCGGAGGGGAAGTTTTTCCTCGCCCCCGAGGCCGCCGGTGATGAACTCGCGGTCGAGATCCCACACCGTGAGGCCGTACGTGGCGGGGTCGAGCTCGGGGTGGTACTGCCACTCGTAGCCGAGCGGGTTGATGTCGGCCTGCAGGTGGCCGCGCACCCGATAGGCCCGGATGAGCTGGAGCACGGCGGCCTGCTTCTCCGTCATGTCGAGCTCGTCCTGCGGCTCGGGCTGGCCGAGTTGGGGGGTCGAGTCGAGGGCCATGCCGAAGGGCTGGTGCGAGACCCCCAGGTCGGAAAAGACCTCCTTGTAGAAGTCGTGCTGCCCCATCAGCAGCTCCTCGATGTAGTTGAGGAAGCCGCCGCTGGTGGCGCCCTGAATCACGCGGTGGTCGTAGGTGGAGGTGAGTGTCATGACGGGCGAGACGCCGGCCTGGCTCACGACAGAGGAGTCGTAGCCCCGGTATTCGGGCGGGTAGCCGATGGCCCCGGCGCCCACGATTACGCCCTGCCCCGGCATCAGCCGCGCCACGCTCATCGACGTGCCGATCATGCCCGGGTTTGTGAGGGTGGCGGTGGTGCCCTGGAAGTCCGAAAGGTCCAGGTCGCCGTTCCGCGCCCGGTCGATGATGTCGTTGTAGATCCCCAGGAACTCGGCAAAGTTGAGGCTGCCGGCGTCCTTGACGTTGGGGACCAGCAGGGTGCGCTTGCCCCGCCGCTCAATGTCGATGGCGAGGCCGAGGTTGATCTGGTCCGGCTTCACGTGCTGGGGCGTGCCCTCGTCGTCGCGCCGGAAGGTGCTGTTCATGTCGGGGAATTTCTGGAGTCCCCGAATCACCGCGTAGGCGATGAGGTGGGTGAAGGAGACCTTTTCGCCCCCGACCTGTTTCTGGTAGTCGTTGAGAAGGGCCCGATTTTCCTGGAGCAGCTTTACGGGCATCGTGCGGGCGGAGGTCGCCGTGGGAATCCCGAGGCTGTCCTCCATGTTTTCGACGATCTTGCCCGACGGGCCGCGAAGGGCCTGCACCTCGACCGCGTCCTCATCGACGGAGGGCGCCGAGGCGGGGCGGAGCGGCGGGGCGGCCCCATCGCCCGGGGCCGGCTGCTCGGGGGGCGCCTCGCGCGCCTCCGGGG
>NCRB01000031.1 GCA_002894665.1 Salinivenus iranica | reverse complement strand
ACGTTGCCGCCACGAAGCGCCTGACCGTCGTGCGGTAGGCCCGGGCCGTCGTTTTCCAGTTCCGAACACGTCCCCGTCCGGCCTCGTGCCGGGCGGGGATTGTTACTGTCCGGAGCCCGTAGCCGTCTCCACCGCCGGCACCTCCACCGTCAGGCCGTCGTAGGCGAGCTGGATGCCGTCGGGGAGGGCGGCGTTGGCCTCGGCGTGGCGTACGTTGTGGGTCATGTGCACGAAGTAGGTCTGCCGCGCGCCGATGCGCCGGGCCACGGCGACGGCCTGTTCAAACGAGAAGTGCGTCCGATGAGGTTTGGGGCGCAGGGCGTCGAGCACGAGCACGTCGATGCCGTCGAGCGCGTCGTAGCTCGGCTCCGGAATGCGACTCACGTCCGTGAGGTAGGCGAAGCGGCCCATCCGGTAGCCGTAGACCGGCGTGCCGCCGTGGTCGAGCAACACCGGGTCGACCGGGAGCGCGGCCTCGTCCCCGTACCGGCTGGGGACCGTGAACGGGCCGTCGACTGTCTCCAGCCGCACGTTGGCCGCGCCGGGGTACGGGTCTGCGCCAAAGATGTAGTCGTAGGTGCGGGCCAGGACGCTGGCCGTGTCGGGGTGCGCGTAGCACGGCATCGTCGCCGGGTTGTCGAAGAAGAAGGGCCGCAGGTCGTCGAGGCCCACCACGTGGTCGAAGTGGTGGTGGGTGTAGCAGACCGCATCGATGCGCTCGATGGCCTCGCGGAGGGCCTGCTGGCGGAAGTCGGGCCCCGTGTCGATGAGCAGGCCCAGATCGCCGGCGCGGACGTAGCAGGCGCAGCGGGTGCGGGTGTCGTGCGGGTCGTCGGAGGTGCACACCGCACAGTCGCAGCCCAGGACGGGCACGCCGGTGGAGGTGCCGGTGCCGAGCAGGGTGACGGTGAGCGGGGGCGTATCGGCGTGGCGGTCGGGGTCTGTCTCCGCCACCACGTCGGCCGCCGTGGGCCCGGTGCGACCGTCGGGGGCGTTATTCGTGGACATGCGGGGCCTCCTCCGACGGGGCGTCGTCCAGGGCCCAGGCCTCTTCCAGGGCCGTGCGCACCGCCGGCTTCAGATAGATGGTGTCGAGCGGCGCCTCCCGCAGCGCGTTCGCAAACACGACGAGCTGGGTTTCGGGGAGGTGATTTTTGTTGAGCATGATGATCTCCTGCTCCCCCACGACGCAGCGGCCGCCGCGGAAGTTGCCCTTCTCGGCGCGCACGGCCAGGCCCAGGCGCTCGGCCACGTCCTCCAGCTCCTCAATGATGGTGGTCGTCTCCATGGCAAATCACGGGCGTCTCGGCAACAGATCGGCGGGCGCGGCGGGGGCTACGAGGTCGCCAGGGTCTCTCCCGAGCGGGTGTGTTCGATCTCGAATGAGAGGGGCGGCACGCGGTCGTCGGCCTCCAGATGGACTCGAACGAGATGATCCATGAACCAGCGCGTGGGGTAGGCCGGCACGGGGCGGCGCAGGAAGGCGGCCGTGAACGGATGCACGCGCACCGTGACGGCGCGGTGCTGGTCGCGGTGATCGACGATCCACTGCTCCAGCCGATCGACGAACGCGTCCGGGGAGGTCGCCGCCTCCGCGTCCTCCGCCGAGGTTTCGGCCACCTCGCCGTCGCCGGACGGGGCGGGGGCCCGCTGCACCTGTTCCTCGTAGCGCTTGGCCTCTTCACGATACCGGCGCGCCTCCTCGCGGGCCTCGTGTACCTCCTCCTCCAGGCTCTGGATCTGACTGCGGAGCCGGTCGACCTCCTCCCCGTCCTGGTCCTCGTTCTCTTCCCGGAGCCGCTTCATCTCTCGCTCGCGCGCCTCCACCTTCTTCTGCAGGCGCTGGATCTTGCGCTCGGCGCGGCGCAGCTCGTCGGTGCTCTCGTCGTCCTCTCCCGACGGGTCCCCGTTGGACGAGGAAAACGTGGTGGTAATGCTGGGCCGGAGGCGCTGCCGCGTAATTTCCACGAGGCCGAAGTCGCTCATGGGCAGCACCTTGGTGACGGCGCGGTCCTCGCTGAAGCCCTTCTTGAGCTCGTCGTAGACCTTCTTCTTGTCCTTGTCGTCGCGCAGGTCGATGAAGTCGACCACGATGATGCCGCCCAGGTCGCGCAGTCGGATCTGGCGGGCAATGACGCGGGCGGCCTCCAGGTTCACGTCGAGTGAGTTCTGGGACTGGGACTTGCCCTTCCCCGAGCGTCCCGAGTTCACATCGACGACGTGCATCGCCTCGGTCTGCTCGATGAAGAGGTAGCCGCCGGAGGGCAGCTCCACCCGGTCCTTGAACGCGCGGTCGGCCCCCTGCTGGATTCCGGCCGCCTCGAACACCGGTTGCCCCCCCGTGTGCAGATCGATGCGATCCACCATTTTCGGCGCCACGGCCTTCACGTAGCTCCGAATGCTGTGGTAGAGCGCCTCGTGGTCGACGAGGATGCGGTCGTACTCCTCCGAGAACTGGTCGCGGATGATGGAGGAGGCCATGTCCACGTCTTCGTGCACCAGGGCCGGCGGGTCCGGCTTCTCCTGCAGGCGGTTTTCGACGCGGCGCCAGCGCTCCTTCAGCAGCTTCAGGTCCTTATCGAGCGACTTGGCGTCACGATCCTCGGCCACGGTGCGCACGATGACCCCGTAGTTGTCGGGCACCAGGCTGCTGGCGAGGGCCTTCAGGCGGCGGCGCTCCTTGTCGTCGGTAATCTTGCGCGAGACGGCGACGTAGTTCTGGAGCGGCACCAGCACCAGGAACCGGCCGGCCAACGACAGGTCCGTGGAGATGCGGCTGCCCTTGTTCGAGATCGGCTCCTTCGTGATCTGGACGAGAATCTCCTGGCCGCGGTTTAGGATGTCGGACGGGCGCTTGTCCCAGTCCTTTTCTCCCGGCGGCACAGTGATCCCTTTCACCTTCGGGGTCTGAAGGTCCAGGTACTTGAGGAGGTAGGGCAGGTTGTCCGAGAGGTCCGAGAAGTGGAGGAAGGCGTCCTGCTCCTGGCCGATGTCCACGAAGGCGGCCTGGATGCTCGGCATCACCTTGCGGATGCGGCCGAGGTACAGGTTGCCAATCGTGCGCTTGTTCTCGGCGTTCTCGATGTAGAGTTCGACAAGCTTGCCATCTTCGACGATGGCGATGCGGGTTTGGCTCTCGCCAACGTTGACGACAATTTCTTTAGACATAAAGGAGGGAGGACACGCCTACGCAACCGTCGGGGCACGTCCAGGACCGGTCAAAGCGGTTCCACACAGGTCGTCGGATGGGTCGACAAGGATCCAGCGAGGACCCATGCGGAGCGCAACCGTCCGGTCCAGCACGCGACGGAGCACTGGCCGGGCCAACGCGCCGCCGTGCGGCGCACCGACCAGCATTCAGCTCCAGGCCCGAAGCCGCGGGAGGCGCGGGTAAACTCATGAGCATAGGTGCGAATGAAGGGTCGTCTCCGGACGACCAGCGGGGACCGACGGACGGCGTACCGGGTACTGTGTACCCTCTACGAGGCGGCACCATTCGCTGCGCGACGGGGCGTGCGGCCCTTCCATCCCGACACCGGTCTCTTCGTCTCGGGGCGCCGCCCCGCATTGTTGCGGGCGGCCGAAAGGAGAAATCGCACAGTCGCGCCGGCCGCTCGGTACGCGTGGCCGGTTCCATCGGCATGAGTTCGAAGACTCACGCAATACATGTCGTCATGGGTATTGCTGGCGTGTCGAAAATGATCCCGGGCCCCCGGACGGGCCGCCGGCGGGGCGCGTTTCCAGGAGGCCTTAGAACAAAATTCGCTGGGTTCGTCCTGCCTGTTTCGTATCCTGATTTTTCCCTTACCAGCGCCTATGTGTTGGTGCGGCCTTGCTTCCGCGCCTGTAAGGGGACAGACTGCGAAACCCATCCCTGCACAAGACTTTACGCAAAGGGCGCGTCCTCTCCGCGCGTCGTGCGGTCGTTCCGCTCCCGACCAGCGCCGCGCCGCCCGCTCCCAGGCGCCTGCGCCCTTCCGTCCCTCGGAGGCCCCTCGCCTGGACGTTTCTCATCCACTTCCGACATCCAACGATCCGACCAGACATGGCTGACCAAGACGTACGCGAACTTACCTCCGACGACCCGCCCGTGAAGGCCCGTGGCCTCGAAGGCGTTGTGGCCCTTGAGTCGTCGCTTTCCTTCATCGACGGGCAGAAGGGAGAACTCATCTACCGCGGGTACGACATTCACGACCTCGCTGAGGGCGCCTCGTTCGAAGAGGTCGTGTACCTCCTGGCCAACGGGTCGCTCCCGACCGAGGACGAGTTGGCCGGCCTGCGCCAGGAACTCCGTAGCGAGCGGACGCTCCCCGATCCGGTGCTCGACCTTCTCCGCAACGCGCCCGACGACGCCCACCCCATGGCGGTGCTCCGCACAGCGGTTTCCGCCCTCGGGCTCTACGACGACGAGGCCGACGTGATGGAGGAGGCCGCCAATCGACGCAAGGCCGTGCGCATCCTGGCCCAGATCCCGACCATCATCGCCTCCTTCGACCGGATCCGCAAGGGGCTCGATCCCGTGGCGCCGCTCGACGAGGGCACGATGGCCCACAACTTCCTCTACATGCTGAACGGGGAGGAACCGGGCGAGGCGGCCGAGCGCATCTTCGACGTGTGCCTCGTCCTCCACGCCGACCACGGCCTGAACGCCTCGACGTTCACGAGCCGCGTCATCGGCTCCACGCTCTCCGACATGTACTCCGCCATCCCCGGCGCCATCGGCGCACTGAAGGGGCCGCTTCACGGGGGCGCCAACCGCGAGGTCATGCGCATGCTCCTCGAAATTGACGAGCAGGGCGCCGACCCCGCCGAATACGTGAAGGAGCGCCTGGCCCAGGGCGAGCGCGTGATGGGCTTTGGCCACCGCGTCTACAAGACGATGGACCCCCGCGCCGCCATCCTTCGCGACCTGGTGAAGGAGCTCAGCGAAGAGGCCGGCGAGATGAAATGGTACGAGTACAGCATGGCCATCCTGGACACGATGCGCGACGAGAAGGGCATCGACCCGAACGTCGACTTCTTCAGCGCCTCGACCTACTACCAGCTCGGCCTCGACCCCGACCTCTTCACGCCCATCTTCGCCCTGAGCCGCACCGCGGGCTGGACCTCGCACCTGCTGGAGCAGTGGGCCGACAATCGGCTGATCCGGCCGCGCGCCCAGTACGTCGGGGACCGGAATCGGTCCTTCGTACCGCTTCAGGAACGGTAGGCCCACGGCCCTTTTCCCCCGGACCGCCCGCCCACCGCCCGGAAACTTTCGGGCGCCCTCCACATTCCGCACACACGTCGCTGACGGACAAGGACGGGAGCGGAGACTCGGGGCCGTTCCCTCCTCCCTCAGTCCTCCATTCGCGTCACAACGCCCTCCCCATCATGGCCGTCGACACCCAAGAGCGCCCCGCGCCCACTGCCTCGAAAGAGGGGGCGACCGCCGAGCAAGACAGTCGCTTTCAGCGCTACCGGATCCGCACCGGGATGTTTGCGTGGATGATGCACCGACTCACGGGGGTCGGACTCGTGGTGTACCTCATCATTCACATCTGGGGCCTTACGGCACTCACCGACCCCGAGACCTTTAACGCGCTGATTGCCAAGTACCACAGCCCCATCTTCAAGGTCGGTGAGTTTGCCCTTCTAGTGGCCGTGGCCTACCACGCAATGAACGGACTGCGCATCGTACTCATCGACTTTCTCGGCTGGAGCCCGAACCAGAAGAAGCTGTTCTGGACCCTCGGGGCCGTGACGGCCGTCATCATCCTCGTGGGCGGCTGGCCCTCAATTTATTCCCTGGGAGAGTGGATTCTCGGGCCGGGCTCAATGCCCACCCTCTTCCTCTAACCCTGAGGCCGCACCGCTCGCCCCTCCCTCTCGATCTGCCCCGTCGCTCCCATGGCTGCCTCCACGTCGAACGCGCTCAACTGGTTTCTGCACCGCATCACAGGCACCTTCCTCATCTTTATGCTGATCACCCACTTTTGGGTGCAGCACTACGACCACCAGGCCGCGTCGGTGACCCACGAGGTGGTGACCGAGCAGGGGGCCATGCCGGACTACCCGGAGGAGGCCAAGGAAGGGGTACGGGCCCGCTTCGGCCCCGACGCGGAGGCGACGCCCTACCAGGTGGTGATGCAGCGCCTGGCCGACCCGGTCTACGCCGTGCTGTGGAAGGGCTTTAACATCCTGTTTCTCATCGTCGCCCTCCACCACGGCTTCTACGGCCTGAACAACGTGATGACCGACTACATCCGCGACCCCATGGGGCGCCTCATCGCCCGGTCGCTCTCGTGGACCGTGGCCCTCGGCCTGCTCATCATCGGAATGTACTCGGTGATTACGGCCGGGTGGGGATAAATTGCGTATTTCGTCTTGCGTATCTACGGAGGAAATGATCCGGATGCGCAATACGTCAATACGCACTACGCAATACGCCATACGCAACACGCAATACGCACCATGACTTTTGAGCACGATGTCGTCGTTGTTGGAGCGGGCGGTTCGGGGCTGATGGCCGCGCTGTACGCCCGTGAAGGCGGGGCCGACGTGGGCGTCGTTTCCAAGCTGCACCCCCTCCGCTCGCACACCGGCGCCGCACAGGGCGGCATCGCCGCGGCCCTCGGCAACGAGGAAGAGGACCACTGGCTCTGGCACGCCTTCGACACCGTCAAAGGCAGCGACTATGTGGGCGACCAGGACGCCATCGAGGCGCTCTGCAAGGACGCCCCGCGGACCATCGTGGAGCTGGAGCACTACGGCGTGCCCTTTAGCCGCAACGAGGAGGGCAAGATCTCGCAGCGGCGCTTCGGAGGCCACACGCGCAACTTCGGCGAAGCGCCCGTCAAGCGCTCCTGCCACGCCGCCGACCGCACCGGGCACACCATCCTGCACACGCTCTACGACCAGTGCACGAAGCAGGGCGTCCGGTTCTACGACGAGTTTCAGGTGCTCGACCTCATCATGCAGGACGGGGAGTGCGCCGGCGTGGTGGCCTACGAGATCCTGACCGGCGAAATCCACACGTTCCACGCCAAGCAGGTCTGCTTCGCCACCGGCGGGTACGGCCGCGCCTTCGAGACCACCTCCAACGCACACGCCAGCACGGGCGACGGCATGGGCATCATGCTGCGCAACGGCATCCCGCTGGAGGACATGGAGTTCGTGCAGTTCCACCCGACCGGGCTCTACCGCCTCGGCATCCTCATCACGGAGGGCGCCCGCGGAGAGGGCGGCATCCTGCGCAACAGCGAGGGCGAACGCTTCATGGAACGCTACGCGCCCACGGTGAAGGACCTCGCCCCGCGCGACATGGTAAGCCAGTGCATCTACAAGGAAATTCGGGAGGGGCGCGGCGTGCAGGGCAAAAACTACGTCCACCTCGACCTTACCCACCTCGACGAGAAGATCCTCGACGAGAAACTGCCGGAGATTTCGGAGTTCTCGCGTACCTACATGGGCGTCAATCCGAAGGAGGAGCCCATTCCGGTGGTCCCCACCTGCCACTACGCCATGGGCGGCATTCCCACCGATGAGAAGGGGCACGTGGAGATCGGCGAGCGCGGCACCACCGTGCCGGGCCTCTACGCGGTGGGCGAGTGCGCCTGCGTGAGCATCCACGGCGCCAACCGGCTGGGCACCAATGCCCTGCTGGAGCTGGTGGTGTTTGGCCGCCGGGCCGGCATGCAGATGGCCAAGGAGGTCAAGCAAGGAAAGGACTACACGCCGCTGCCCGAGAATCCGGAGAAGGACACGCGGGACATGCTCGACAACCTCCTCTCGAACACGCGCGACGAGGGCGAGCCCACCGTGAACGTGCGCACCGATCTGCAGGAGACGATGATGGAGAACGTCAGCGTCTTCCGCAACGAAAATACCCTCTCCACGGCCCTCGACCGCATCGAAGAGTACCGGGCCCGCGCTCAGAATGTGGTGGTGGACGACAAGGGCAAGCGCTTCAACACCGACCTGATGGACGCCGTGGAGATTGGCTACATGGTCGACTACGCCGAGGCCATCGCCGCCTGCGCCCGCCAGCGAACCGAAACCCGGAGAGCACTCGGTCGCTCCGCTCCCAGCGCAGCCCGGTGACTATTCGGTCGCACTCCACGAGCACTTCTTCGCTTACGCTCAGGGCGCTTCGCTCTCAGCACAGTCGAGAAGCCTCCCCGAAGGCGGGGGCTTCGCCAGGAAGATGTCTCAACCGTGCTCGACATGACGTGCTGGATGTTCGGGATTTTGAGTTCGATTCGGCCCCCAAAGAATTAACTTGACGAAGTACTAAGGACGAGAATCGAGGATTGTGTGGGGAAACAAACGCGTGTCGATTCTCTATCCTCGATTTCCTATTCTACGCTTGGGACGAGCACCACGTTCTAATTCAGCATTGACGATCGGAGTCGCACATGGATCTTACCGTCGAAATCAAGCGCTACAATCCCGACGAGGATGAGGAGCCGCACTGGGAGTCGTACGAGGTGCCGGCCGAGCCGCTCGACAGTGCCCTGTCCCTGCTGCTGCACGTGAAGTGGCACGAGGACGGGACCCTCTCCTTCCGCAAGAGCTGCGCCCACGGCATCTGCGGCTCCGACGCCATGCAGATCAACGGCGAGAACAAGCTCGCCTGCTCCGTGCTCGTCCAGGACCTGGTGGGCGAAGACGCGGAGGATGGGTCGACCATTACGTTTGAGCCGCTCCCCTCGGCCCCCGTCATCAAGGACCTCATCATCGACCAGAGCCGCTTCTTCGAGAAGTACCGCGACGTGAAGCCCTGGCTGATCACCGACGGGCCCGCCCCGGAACGCGAGCGCGAGCAGAGCCCGGAGGAGCACGCCATGATCGAGGACGCCACCAAGTGCATCATGTGTGGCGCCTGCACGCACGCCTGTCCCTCCACCTGGGCCGACCCCGACTACCTCGGCCCCGCGGCCATGCTCAAGGCCTACCGCTATACCTTCGACACGCGCGACGACGGAGCGGAGGAGCGCCTCGACGTGGTCGACTCCCCGGACGGCCTCTGGAAGTGCTACACCATCTTCAACTGCAACGAGGCCTGCCCCAAGGACATCGACATCACGCGCTGGCTCTCGGCCCTCAAGCGCCGCGCGGCCACCTCGCAGGCGTCTACGAACGCCTAACGCGCTCCCGCCCGCCCCGCACAACCGCCCTGCTCCGGCCCGCCGGGGCAGGGCGGTTTTTTCTTTGGGGAGGCCCTCGCTCGCCCGGCCCGCTTACAGCGGCAGGTTGCCGTGCTTCTTCGGCGGATTGTTGACCACCTTGTCCTCCAGCATGTCGAAGCCGCGGATGAGGCGCTTGCGCGTCTCACTCGGCTTGATGACGTCGTCGACGTAGCCGTACTCCGCCGCCACGTAGGGCGTCGCAAACTTGTTGCGGTACTGCTCCACAAAGTCGTCCTTCGCCGCCTCCGGGTCCTCCGCCTCGTTCAGCTCGTCGCGGTAGATGATCTCCACCGCGCTCTTGGGCCCCATCACGGCCACCTCGGCCGTGGGCCAGGCAAAGTTGAGATCGCCGCCGATGTGCTTGGAGTTCATCACGTCGTAGGCCCCGCCGTACGCCTTGCGCGTGATGACGGTGATGCGCGGGACAGTGGCCTCGCAGAACGCGTAGAGCAGCTTCGCCCCGTGCTTGATGACGCCGTTCCACTCCTGGTCGGTGCCGGGCAGAAATCCGGGGACGTCCTCAAACACCAGCAGCGGGATGTTGAACGCGTCGCAGAAGCGGACAAACCGCGCGCCCTTGATCGACGAGTCAATGTCGAGCACCCCGGCCAGCACCGCCGGCTGGTTCGCCACAATGCCCACGGGCCGGCCGCCGACGCGGGAGAAGCCCGTGAGCAGGTTCTCGCCAAAGTCGGGCTGGATCTCGAAGAAGTCGCCCGCGTCCGCAATCTGCTCAATCACGTCGCGCATGTCATAGGGCTGGTTCGGCTCATCCGGCACCAGCGTGTCCAGCCGGTCGGGATCGAGATTGCTTTCCACTTCCTCCCGGGGCACGGCGGGCGGGTCCTCCTCGCAGTTCTGCGGGAGGTAGCGCATCAACTCGCGGATGCGGTGGAGGCAGTCCACGTCGTTCGAGCAGGTGACGTGGCTCACGCCGCTCTTGGTGGCGTGGGTGCGCGCCCCGCCCAGCTCCTCCGCCGTCACGTCCTCCTGCGTCACGGTCTTCACCACGTTCGGTCCCGTGACGAACATGTAGCTCGAATCCTCCACCATGAAGGTGAAGTCGGTGATGGCCGGGCTGTAAACGGCGCCCCCGGCGCACGGGCCCATGATCGCCGAAATCTGCGGGATGACGCCCGAGGCGTCGGTGTTGAGCTTAAAGATGTCGGCGTAGCCCCCGAGGCTCTTCACGCCCTCCTGGATGCGCGCCCCGCCCGAGTCGTTGAGGCCAATGACGGGCGCCCCGTTCTCCAACGCCTTCTCCATCACGTTCACAATTTTGTCGGCGTGGGCCCGGCCCAGCGATCCGCCGTAGACGGTAAAGTCCTGACTGAAGACGTAGACGAGGCGGCCGTGGATGGTGCCGTAGCCCGTCACCACGCCGTCGCCGTAGGGCCGGTGGTCGTCGAGGCCGAAGTCCGTCTCCTGGTGCCGCACGAACGTGCCCAGCTCCTCGAACGACCCGTCGTCGAGCAGGATGTCGAGGCGCTCGCGGGCCGTCAGCTTATCCTTCTCGTGCTGACGCTCGATGCGCTCCTCTCCGCCGCCCGTCGCCGCTTCCTCGCGGCGTCGCTCCAGATCGTCGTACAGTGCCTTGTGGGACGAGTCGTTGGGCACCAGGTCGTCAGAACTACTCATAGGAATAGGCATCGTGACTAAAAGCAAGGACGCGGGCCCCCGCCGGTCGAAAGGTAGGGGGCAGGCTGACCTCCGTCAACGCTCCTCAGTCCTCCTCCTCCAGCGCAAACAACTCCTCGACCGACGTCTCGAAGACGCGGGCCAGCTTAAGCGCAAGGGCCGTCGAGGGCACGTAATCCTGCGTCTCCAGCGCATAGATGGTCTGGCGCGACACGCCGACCCGCTCGGCCAACTCCGCCTGCGTGAGATCGTGACGGGCCCGCTCCACGCGAACGCGGTTCGTCATGCCTCAGGGCCATCGGTTCGAAGCGAGCGCAGTGCCGAGTGAAACCGGACCAGATAGAACGCCAGCACCGCACACATCCCCCCCGTGCCGGTGTAGACGTCGGCCTGCCCGTCCACGAAGAACGCAATCGTATTGGCTCCCACCAGCATGCTAACGGCCACCATGAGGGCCCAGTAGGCCGATTCCAGTCGAAGCTTGCGGGTGAGTTCGTCCTCCACCGGTTCCCGCGAAAACGCGGCCCCCGCCAGTCCGACCATCGTGGCCGTGCCGCCGACAAAGGTCCCCAGCACCACCGATCCACGCGCCGCCAGCGCGAGAAAGATTCCGGCACCCACGACGGCCACGGCCCCTCCGCCCCACCGAAAAGACGGCGGCAGGAGCGCCACCGGTCGCCCGACCTCGTCAAGAATCTCGTAGCTGCTGCGCGTGCTCATGGCTTGTTGAGACGTTGCTCGACCATACGCATCCAAATATGTAAACCATACTTGTCAATATGTCAAGTCTGATTTACTCCTCGTCGGCGATGTGCCTTCTCTCCGATCCGCGACACGTTTGTTTCGGCCTGGCCTGGGGATCGGAGCAGTGGCGCGTGTCGTCCCGACGCGGTTGCCGCCCGTACGGACCCCTCCCCCCGCACGGTCAACCACCACATCGTCCGTGCCCGAACGCACCTCCGGCGTCGCCTCCAGGAGTACCGGCCCGATCTCCTATCGCGGCCCGCCCCCGTCAGTGGCTTGCACCACACGCCACGCACAAAACACCACGGGTGCCCCACGTCTCGCCCCAAACTGACCGGGCCCCTTCAGACGCCGCGATGTACACTTCAGTCGTAGCCTTCACCGACCGCCCGCGGTCGTCTGTCTTCCCAAGACGTGACCTACCATGAAAGTGAAACCGACCCGGCAGTTCGTGGTCTGTGCCCTGGCCTTGCTATTGGCCGGTATTCTGCCCGCGAACGCCTCCGCCCCGCCTGTCCCCTACCCCCTCCCACACGACGCCCTCACCGCCGTCTCCCTCGTCGACCACCTACACACGGAGCTCCGCTCAAAGGACGCCCTCCGGCGCCAAAACGCCCTTGACGACGTGGTGGCCCTGGCCTCCTGTGCGGCCTCCTGCACGATTTCGCTCCGCTCGCTCCCGGGCAAGAAGATTCGGATTGAGAACGAGACGGGCATTGGCCCCGTCGTTGACCTGACGACGCTGATCCCCGACGTGGAGCGGATTTACCTCACCGACCGGAGCGACGAACGTCGTCTCCAGGCGCTCGACGCGCTGCTGAGCATTGGCAACGAGCCGAGCCTCGAACGACTCATCGCGACCCCCGCCAGGAGTTCGGCCCACGTGCAAGAAATGACCCAGCGAGGCGTGGCGCGCTACTTCATGGACAAGTACCCCACCCTCAAAACACGAGCGCTCCGACGTGGCACCTTCACGCTGGACGATGTGGAACGGGCCCGCAAAGACCACGAACGGAGCATTCGTCGCACGGCTCAGCGGATGTAGCCGCCCTTTTTTCCGAGTCTACGCTGTTTCCCCGGCGCCCACGGAGTCCGCTCCGCGGGCGCTTGGCATTTCTATCTTCCCCCTCGACCGCCCCTCGACCGGGCACTCCTATCCAATCACCCGCAGCTTCGCGTATTTGAGCTTCAGTTTCTTGTTGCCCACGTCCGACCCAAAGTAGACGACCGCGCTGGCCTTCTCCCCCTCCCCCTCCACGCTCTGCACCTTGCCCTCGCCAAAGGTCTTGTGCTCCACGCGAACCCCCGGCACGATCTCGCCGTGCCCCTCATCGTAGACGACGCGGCGGCCGTTGCCACTGCTCGTCGACTCAATGCGTCGCAGCCCGTCCGATGAGCCTTTGGGGCGGGTCCCGCTCAGGTCCTCCCGGTAGTAGTGCGGGTCCATCTCGTCGTAGTCGTCCGTGCCTCCCTCCTCAGCCGTGAAGCGGTCGGTCTCCTGCTCCAGCTCCCCGCCCGCCTCGGTGCGCACCACGTCCGAGTCCACCTCCTCCAGGAAGCGGCTGCGCGTGTTGGAGGTCTGCTCGCCGTAGCGGTAGCGACTGCGGGCCCAGCTGAGGTAGAGGCGCGCCTCGGCCCGCGTGGCCCCGACGTAGAAGAGGCGTCGCTCCTCCTCCAGCTCCGCCTTCTCCTGCGTGGCCTGCTCCAGCGGAAAGAGCCCCTCCTCCAGCCCGGCGACGAACACGACTGGGAATTCGGTGCCCTTGGCCGCGTGGAGCGTCATGAGCGTCACCTTGTCGCCGTCGTCGTCCGACTCATCCTCGTCGGTCATGAGGGCCACCTGCTGCAGGAAGGTGCTGATGGTAGCGTCCTCGGTCGACTCCACGTACTCCGCCAGCGCGCTGATGAGCTCCTGCACATTTTCCCAGCGACGCAGGTTTTCGCGGGTGTGCTCCTCGCGCAGGTCGCTAAGGACACCCGCGTCCTGGATCAGGTCGCGGGCCAGTTCGTCGGCCGGCTCGGTGCCGACCTTCGAGATGTAGCGGGCCATGAGGTCGCGGAAGGAGCCGACGGACCGCTCGGCGCGGGTGCCCAGCGTCTCAATCTCTTCCACTCGCTCCACCGCCTGCCACAGCGAGAGGTTGTGCTGCTGGGCGTAGCGAAGCAGCCGCTCTTGCGTCTTGTCGCCGATCCCACGCGTGGGGTAGTTGATGACGCGCTGCAGGCTGGCCGTGTCGTTCGGGTTCACCAGCAGCTTCAGGTACGCCAGCACGTCCTTGATCTCCTTCCGCTCGTAGAAGGAGGTGCCGCCGATCACGCGGTACGGCACGTTCTCCTTGCGCAGCGCCTCCTCAATGGCACGGCTCTGCGCGTTGGTGCGGTAGAGCACCGCAAAGTCGCCGTACTCCATCCCCTCCCGCAGGTTGAGGTCGCGGATGCGGCGCTCGATCTTCTGCGCCTCGTCCTTCTCGCTGAGCGCCTCCATGAGCGCCACGTACTCGCCCTCGGCGTTATCCGTCCACAGGCTCTTGTCGATCTGGTCGTCGTTCTCCTCGATGATCGAGTCGGCCAGGCGGAGGATGTTCTGGGTGGAGCGGTAGTTGCGCTCCAGCCGAATCGTGGTGGCGTCCGGGTAGTCGTCCTCGAAGTTGAGGATGTTGGTAATGTCGGCCCCGCGGAAGGCATAGATGCTCTGCGCGTCGTCGCCCACCACGCAGAGGTTCTTGTGGCGGCCGGCCAGCTTGCGGGCGAGGACGTACTGCGCCTGGTTCGTGTCCTGGTACTCGTCGATGTGGACGTACTGCCAGCGCCGCTGATACTTCTCCAGCACGTCCTCGTGCTCCTCAAACAGCTCGATCGGCTTGAGGAGCAGGTCGTCGAAGTCGAGCGCGTTGGCCTGCCGGAGGGCCTGCTCGTAGGCGGGGTACACCTTGGCGACCTCCTCCTGCTGGTCCCCGCGGGCGAGGCTCGCGTACTCCTCCGGCCCGATCATCTGATTCTTGGCGCTGGAGATCATGCGCTGCGCCGAGCGCGGCTTCACAAGGTCGGTGTCCAGGCCGCGGCCCTGCATCTGCTGCTTGATGAGCCGCTTCGAGTCGGTGGTGTCGTAGATCGAAAAGTCCGGGGTGTAGCCGATCTTGTCGCCCTCCATGCGGAGCAGGCGGGCAAAGGAGGAGTGGAACGTGCCCACCCACATGCCGCGGGCGTCGTCGCCCACGAGGCGCTCGACGCGCTCCTTCATCTCGTTGGCCGCCTTGTTGGTGAACGTCAGCGCGAGGATGTCGCGCGGCTGTGCCTTGCCGGCGGCCAGCAGGTAGGCGATGCGGTGCGTGAGGGCGCGCGTCTTGCCGGAGCCCGGCCCGGCGATGATCATGACGGGGCCCTCGGTCGTGGTGACCGCCTCGCGCTGCTTCTCGTTGAGCCCGTCGAGGATGCGCTTTTTGGCCTCGGGGTCGGGGTCAACGGTCGTCGTGTCGTCGGGGGTAAGCGAGATGCGGCGCATGCGTCGGGCAGGCAACAGTCATCGAGAATAGTGGCGGCGTGTGGACGTACGCTCGGGGCCCCGTGGCGTTCAGGCTGTCCGCTGACTTCACGGACCCGATCCGCGCTCATTCGTACCGCAGCGCGTCGATGGGGTCGAGGCGGGCGGCCCGGCGCGCCGGCACGTAGCCGAAGAGGATGCCGACGGCGCCGGAGAAGAGAAAGGCAATGACGATGATCGTGGGGTCGAGCACGAACGGCACGCCCAGCCAGGGTGCCGCCACGGCGGCGAGGCCCAACCCCAACGCGATGCCCACGAGTCCCCCAACCAGCGACAGCAGGGTCGATTCGAGCAGGAACTGCAGCAGCACTTCGTGCCCCTGCGCCCCAAGGGCGAGGCGAATGCCGATCTCGCGCGTCCGCTCCGTCACCGACACCAGCATGATGTTCATGATGCCGATGCCCCCCACCAGCAGGCTGATGGCGGCGATGGCCCCAAGGAAGGTGGTCAGGACGCCGGTCGTGCTCTCCACGATGGTCGCGATTTCGGCCATGTCCTGCACCGTAAAGTCGTCCTCCTGGCCCGCCCCGATGCGACGCCGCTGCCGCAGCAGTCGCTCCAGGTCGCCCTGCACCTGGGCGGTCGCGGCCTCGCTCTGCGCGGAGACAAACATCAGGTCCACGTCGTCGTCGCCCACCAGTCGACGCTGGACGGCGCGGAGGGGCGCCAGGATGAAGTCGTCCTGGTCCATGCCGAAGGTCGACTCGCCACGCGCCTCCAGCACGCCGACGACGCGGCAGGCGGCCGAGCCCAGCCGGATCGACGCCCCAAGCGGGTCCTGCCGCCCAAACAGCTCGTCCTGCACCGTCGCCCCCAGCAGGCACACCATCGCCCCGGCCTGCTCTTCACCCTCGGTGAACGCGCGCCCCCTCGCCAACGGCCAGTCGCGCGCGGCGAGGTACGCACTCAGGGTCCCGTTGACCGTGGTCGACCAGTTCGCATTGCCGAAGACCGCAACCGTGGGGGCGGAGGTCATCGGGGCCACGGCCTCGGTGTTCGGCACCTCGCGGACGATGGCCTCCACATCGGCCCGGTCGAAGGGGGCGGCCTGCACCTGAATGCCGCCGTGCTGCGGCTGGGTGCCGGGGCGCACGATGATGAGGTTGCTCCCCAGACTCGAAATCTCGCCGGTAATCTGTGAGGTCGCCCCGCCCCCGAGCGTCACCATGCTAATGACGGCGCCCACGCCGATGACGATGCCCAGAATGGTGAGCGACGAGCGCATCGCGTTGCGTCCCAGCTCGCGCAGCGCCAGCCGGATGGTGCTCCAGATCATACCGCCAGCCCTCCCCCGCCGCCGGGCACCCGGTCGGCCGGTCGTTCCCGGTCCACCACGATGCGGCCGTCGAGAAAGCGGACGATGCGGCGGGCATACGTGGCCATTTCCTCCTCGTGCGTCACCATGGCGATGGTGATGCCACGCTCCACGTTGAGCTCCGTCAGCAAGTCCATGATTTCGCGGCTCGTGGTGGAGTCGAGGTTGCCCGTGGGCTCGTCGGCCAGGAGGAGCGCCGGCGCGGTAACGATGGCCCGCGCCACGGCCACACGCTGCTGCTGCCCGCCCGATAGCTCCGCGGGGGTGTGGTGCTCGCGCCCCTGCAGCCCCACGGCCGCCAGCGCCTCGTGCGCGCGCCGCCGGCGCTCGCGGCCCGGGACGCGCCGGTACACGAGCGGCATCTCCACGTTTTCGAGGGCGGAGGTGCGCTTCAGCAGGTTGTATCCCTGGAAAACAAAGCCGAGGTAGTGCCTCCGCAACAGGGCCCGCTGGTTCCGGCTGAGCGTGCCCACCTCCACGCCCGCAAAGCGATACGAGCCGGACGTGGAGGTGTCGAGGCACCCGATCATGTTGAGGCAGGTGGACTTGCCGGACCCGCTCGGTCCCATGATCGCCACAAACTCCCCGGCCCCGATCGTAAGGTCGACGCCGTCGAGGGCGCGCACCTCGGCCATGCCCGTGCCGTAGATTTTGGTGATGCCCCGGAAGGCCACGAGGGCGGGAGGTGCCGCCCCCTCTCCCTCGGCACGCGGGCGCTCGGTCCGGTCGGCGATCGGTGGGCTCATGCGTCCGGCGAGTCGATGTTGGTCAAGAGCTCGCGTCCGGGCGCAATGTCTCCGGCCCGCACCTCCGTCCACTGCCCGTCGGTGCGGCCCAGGGTCACGGGAATGGCCCTCGGCGTGTCGTTTTCCAGCGTCCACACGACCTCCCTCCCTTCCGCCCGCTCGGGCCGATCGGCATTCGGAGGCGTGAAGCGAAGGGCACTGTTGGGGACGAGGAGGACATCGGCCACCGTGTCGGTCGTGATGTCGGCGGTGGCCGTCATGCCGGGGCGGAGCAGGCCGTCGCTGTTGTCGACCGTCACCACCGCCTCGTAGGTCACGACGCCGGAGACGGTCTTCGGGGCGTAGTGCACCTTTACCACGGACGCCGGGAAGGTGCGACCGGGGTAGGCATCCACGGTGAAGGTGGCCGGCTGACGCGCCGCCACCTGTCCCACGTCCGCCTCGTCCACATCCACCCGCAGCTCCATGCGCGCCAAATCCTCAGCGAGCGTAAAGAGAACCGGCGTCTGAAACGAGGCGGCGACGGCCTGGCCCGGGTCCACGTTGCGCGAGAGCACCAGTCCATCGATCGGGGCCCGGATGGAGGCCTTGCGGAGCGTGGTGCGGGCCACAGCGAGCGCCGCCTCCGCGACCGCAATCTGCGACTCGCTG
This sequence comes from Salinivenus iranica, assembly GCA_002894665.1. Taxonomy (GTDB): domain Bacteria; phylum Bacteroidota; class Rhodothermia; order Rhodothermales; family Salinibacteraceae; genus Salinibacter; species Salinibacter iranicus. The sequence goes on along the minus strand of NCRB01000031.1, from coordinate 23,506 downwards.
CTGGTCACCGCCGCCTCGGCACGGTCGAGCGCGGCACGGGCCGCCTCCAGGTCCTGCGGCGCCACGTACTCCTGGGCGGCCAGCCGCTCGGTGCGGACCGTCCGAAGGCGCTGCTCCTCCCGCGTCGCCTCCGCCTGGGCCCGGTCCGCACGGGCCGCCGTCAGGGTGGCCTCCGCCTGCGTCACCTCGGCCCGGAGCCGCTCCGTGTCGAGGGTCGCCAGCACCTGCCCCCGCTGCACCCGATCGTTGGCCTCGACCGCCACGGCGTCCACCAGGCCCGAGATTTCACTGCCCACCTCCACCGTCGTCACGGCCGCCAGCGCCCCGGTGGCCGTCACCGACAGCGTGAGCGTGCCCCGTCGCGCCTCCTGGGTCTCGTACGCCACCGGCGCGGCGGGCTGCACGCCCCACCACACCGCCACGGCCACGGCCCCCAGCAGGACCGCAAGGCCGACCCACCGCCCCCACCGTCTCGACTTCAGGCTCAGCGTGGACTCCAGATCGGACGGCCGGACCCCGTCCGGGGCCGGAGGGGCCTCCGCCGGGGCGGGCGATGCGGTCGTCGGTGTATCCATCGGGCGTCGATTGAATCAGAAGAGAGAACTGAAAACGAAGTTGGCCTGCCCGCCCGGTCCTACCACCCCGGCAGGATGTTCACGCCCATGAACCCGCCCTTCTCCGGGCGCTGGTACGGCTGCGCGTAGAACACCTCCAGGATCAGCGACCCGAGCACGTTCATCCGCGCGCTGATGCCCGTGCTCACCACCGGCACCCGCTCGTCGGTATCGCGATCCCATCGCCACACCGGGGGCTCATCGGCGGTCCAGGCCACCCCCGCGTCCACAAAGAGGGACAGTTCGGTGGGCAGGTACGGGAAGTTGAGGAGCCCGAACTGCTCGGTGCCCAGGACCGGCACCCGCACCTCCGCACTGGCGACCGCCACGCGGGTCCCGATCAGGCGCTCCAGCGACGCACACGTGCCCGTTTCCGAGAAGCATTCCTGCGGCTCGAAGGAGTTGAAGCTGTAGCCGCGGAGGTACGTCGGCGTAAACGAGTCCCCCAGGTACTCCGAGGAGAACAGATCGCCGTCCTGCGCCCCGTAGTTGCCAATGTGAATGGCCCGTCCAGCAAACGTGACGGCACCCGTGCGGAGGTAGCGGCGCAGGTCCGCCAGCACCGTGGCGTACTGCGTGCTGCCCAGCGTGCTGCCCCCCTGCAGTCGGTAGCGCCCGCCCTGCACCGGCGAGGTAAACCCAAAGGTTGAGAAGTCCACAACGTACGCGGCGGACGACTGGGACAGATACAACGGGTCGGGGGCGTCGAGCGAGAACGTATCGCGGCGGAAGCCGACCGGGGTCTGGAAGAAGTCGCGCACCGTTCCGCTGAAGCCGTAGCGCGTCAGGCCGGCCTGCACCTCAAATCGACGGGTGTTCCGGAGCGGATAGGCGCCCAGAAGGCTGAACTGACTGGCAAAGACGCGCTGTTCAATCTCGCGGAAGCGCAGGGTCGTGAGGCCCGTGGCGGGGTCCTGGACCCGTGCGCTAAAGCCGCTGACGGAGCGGAACGGAATATGGGACAGCTGCGCGCCGTAGTTGAGCCGCTGCGCCCGGTTGATGTACGTGAATTGGCCGCCCAGGTCCTGCAGCGTGCCATTGGCCAGCGCCTCGATCGACAGATTGTGCTCGCCCAGCATGTCGCTAAAGTAGAAGCCCACGCTTCCCCCAAGCCGCGTGCCGAAGCCCCCGCCTACGCCGACCCCAATTGAGGGGGGCGCAATGGCGTCGAGCTGAAGGCGCGGGCGGTAGGCCGTCACCGCGCCGGGCGGATCGGTCGGCAGGCCGGCCGTCGGGTCGGCGAGGGCTTGCCCCACCACCCCGGGGCCCGTCCACGGTGGCAGCACCCCGGCCAGGGCCGGACGCGGAGCCGCCGCGGCCCCGAGGCTCGTCGTGTCCTGGAGGGTCGTGTCGATCTCCGTCGTATCGGCCGCCGGGGCCTCCAGGACGAGCGAGTCCGGCACCGTCGAACGCGGCGGGGCCGTCGGGTCGGCCGTCGGCGCTCCGGCCTGGCGCGCAGCCAACGCGTCGGGGCCCAATTCCACGACGGCGTACCCGTTGTCCGAGAACACCGAGAACATCATGCGCCCGCTCTGTGCGGCCACCGTCATGGCGGGCGACAGGGGCGTAAAGCCACTCGCCCCGGTTTGCAGGTGGGTGATGGGCGTCGTGCGACCCGTCTCCAGGACCAGGTAGTGCACGTCCTTGAAGCCGTCGTGGTCGCTAATGAAGTAGAGGCCCCGCCCATCGGGCGCGAACTGCGGATTGTGCTGCAGGCCGCCCTCGACGGGGCGGAGCGGCGTGATGGCCCCGCTCGCCACCTCCAGGAGGGCGAGGCGCGGCTTCCCAAAGTCAAGGGTGGCGAAGTCCGTGCCGCTGGGGCCACGGTCGGTCACGAAGGCGATCTGCGTGCCGTCGGGCGACCACGTGGGCTGGAGGTCGCCGTAGCGGTCGTCGGTGAGCTGGCGCGCCGTGCCCGAGGCCACGTCCACCAGGTAGAGGTCGCTGATGCCGCCGTCCATCCCCGACACCGCGATTGTCTCCCCATCGGGCGACCAGGCCGGCTGGGCGAGGGCCGTAACGCCCTGCACGGAGAAGCGCCGCTCGAGGCGGCCCGACTGCACGTTCCAGATGGCGAGTTCGTTGTCGCCCTCCGCAAACGCCACAAACGCAAACCGACGCCCGTCGGGCGACCAGGTGCCGGCCGAGTTTAGGAACCGGATCGCGTCGAAGTGGGCGTCGCGGGTTGAGAACCCGAGCCGCTTCACAATCGCGCCCGTCTCGGCGTCCGCCACGTAGAGGTCCATCGTAAACAGGTCGCGACTCGACAGGAACGCCACGTAGCGCCCATCCGGACTCAGGGCCGGCGATACGTTGATGCGTCCCGATCCTGCCTCCGGCGCAAGCACGCGACGTCCCCCCTCCGCCGCCGGGGTGCGCCCCTCCACGAGCGGCCCGTACGAGCGCTGGACCGTCCGAATCCAGTCTGCCGACAGCGAATCGGACGTCATGCCCGTCACGAGCACCACGCCCTGCTCCACACCGGCCTGCCCCGCCACCTGGTACAAACTGGTGACGGCCCCGTCGCCGTAGGTCTGCCCGATGTAGGCCATGTACGCCTGCCCGAACCGGTAGGGAAAGTAGCGCCCCGTGCCCAGGTCCCGGATCGTCGGGAGGTCGTCGCGCACGAGCGCGTCGCGGAGCCACATGGCGGTGTGGGGGTCGTTGGCGCCGAGCGACAGGTACTCGGCCATCCCCTCCATCATCCACAGCGGCAACCGCCGCAGCTGAATCCCCCGCCCCGTCGACAGGGCCAGGTCGAACTGAAACGAGTGCACCAGCTCGTGCCCCAGCACGTGATCGGTGTCGGCGTACAGGCCCGTGAGCGGCATGACCACCCGCTGCTTCAGGCCCTCCGTGACGCCGCCCACCCCCTGGCTAATCTCGCCCCCAATGACGTTGGTCTGCTGGAAATCGGCGTCGTTGGCGTAGAAAATGAGCGGGCGCCGCGCCGTGAGGTCGTGGGCAAACACCGTGCTGTGCCGCACGTGCCAGCGGTCGGCCATGCGGGCCACGTCGCGGATGGCCGTCTCCGTTTCGTCGTAAAAGTAGATGTCGAAGTAGTCCGTCGGCAGGATGTCGAAGCGGAATTGGTCGTACTGCACCTTGTTGCGCCCGAAGTACTGCGCCGCGGCGTCGGGGAGGGGCCCCAGCGTGGCGACGAGAATCAGAACGAGCGCGCGGACGAGGACGGACGACATGAGCGGGCGGAGCGAGGGCGATCCGCTTGCACGGAAGCGCCGAGTGAGGAGAGAAAATGTGGGGGGGCGACGCAGGGCGCGCGGTGGACGCCGAATCGAGGGTCTTGGTTTCCCCTTCCGACTGTGATTTGTCCAGGTGCGTGCGCCGGACCGGACTTCGAAATATCGGTTCTCCGGGAATCCCCCCGGTCCTCTTTCTGCGCATGTGCCCTGCGCTTTCGCTCCCCGCCCCGCCGGGCCCAAGGCGCCCCTGCCGCCCGGACGCGACCGCCCTTTAACCCGTTCTTTTTTCCAATTCGGTGATGAGGAAGTTAGATTGCAGGTGTCGCTTCCCCTTTCTTAATGACCTGTCGTCCGTCATGCGATCTTTTCTGCGCACTGCGTGTGGTCCGGTATACCTCCTCCTCGGCGTCTTTCTGTTGCTTCCGGTGGCCGCCCCGGCCCAGCCGACCCAACAGGTGCCGGACCATAACCTCGACGCCTTTGAGCCGATCGACTTTCCCGACCCCAACGACTACCGGGACGCAGATGGCAGCCCGGGCGCGGACTACTGGCAGCAAACCGTCGACTACCAGATCGACGTGTCGCTCGACACGGCGAGCAACCGCGTGACCGGCACCGAAACCATCACCTACACCAACAACGCCCCGGAAGACCTGGAGCGCCTCTGGGTGCAGCTGGAGCAGAACTACTTTAAGCCCGGCAGTCGCGGGGCCGCCGCCGTGCCCGCGGACGCCCGCTTCAGCGGCTTCTTTGAGGGCGCCGGCTACGACCTCTCCAACCTCCGCCTGCACCACAACGGCGAAACCACCACGCCGGACACCCTGGTGGCCGGCACCCGGCTCAAGGTGTCGCTGGACGAGGCCCTCGCCTCGGGCGACAGCCTCCAGCTCTCGTTCGACTTCGCGTTCACCCTTCCTCAGTACGGGGCCGACCGCCACGGCTACCTGCAAGTGGAGGACGGCACCGTCTACCAGTTTGCGCAGTGGTACCCCCGCATGTACGTGTACGACGACGTGCACGGCTGGAACCACCTCCCGTACCTGGGCCAGGGCGAGTACTACCTGGAATACGGCACCTTCAACGTCAACATCACCGTGCCGCGCGACATGATTGTGGCCGCCACGGGCCGCCTCCAAAATCCCGGCGAGGTGCTCACCCAAATGCAACGCAATCGCCTGGACGAGGCGCGCGAGAGCCGCGAGACGGTGATGATCATCAGCGAGGACGAGGTGGGCACCGACGCCACGCGCCCCGACGGCACCGGCCCCCTCACCTGGCGGTACACGGCCGATCAGGTCCGCGACTTCGCCTGGGCCACCTCGCAGTCGTTCCTCTGGGACGCCGCCACCGCCGAGGCCGGCGACCGATCGGTGCTCGCGCAGTCGTTCTACCCGGTTGAGGGCATCAGCAGCGATGGCGAGGAGGACGGGTGGGAGCGCTCGACGGAGTTTGTGCAGCACTCGGTCGAGTTCTACTCCGACTTCCTGGCCCCGTACCCCTACCCCAACGCCATTAACGTGGCGGGGCGCGTGGCCGGCATGGAGTACCCGCAGATCATGTTCTGCGACGTCGAGTCGCGGGGCCGCAGCCTCTTCGGCGTCACCGACCACGAGTTCGGCCACACCTGGTTTCCGATGGTCGTGGGCTCGGACGAGCGCCGCTGGGCCTGGATGGACGAGGGCCTCAACACGTTCATGAACCAGTACTCCGAGGACGCCTTCTACGGCGAGAACAACACGCAGAGCCTCCAGGAGAATTCGCAGCTCATCGGGCAGCGGTTCATGCCCTCTCCCTTCGGCGACCAGCCGATCATGACGTACGCCGACCGCATCCGCGACCGCGCCCTCGGCGCCCTCGCCTACCTGAAGCCCGCCAACGGACTGATGCTCCTGCGCGACTACGTGATCGGCCCCGAGCGCTTCGACGCGGCGTTCAAGGCCTACTTCGACCGCTGGGCCTACAAGCACCCCAAGCCCGCGGACTTCTTCCGCACCATGGAGGACGTGGCCGGGGAGGACCTCGACTGGTTCTGGCGCAGCTGGTTCTACGAAACCGACACGCTCGACCAGGCCGTCGCGTCGGTGTCGCCCGGCGACACGACATCGGTCACCGTGGAGCAGCGGGCGGACCTCATGCTTCCGATGACGGTGCAGCTCGCCTTTGAGGACGGCTCCACCCAGCAGCGTCGCGTGCCGAGTGAGGCGTTCTACACGAACGACACCCACACGCTGCGGGTGCCCGACGCGGCTGTGCAGTCGGTCACGATCGACCCGAACCAGCTCCTGCCGGACGCCAACCGGGAGAACAACACCTGGTCGGCCTCGGACACCACCGACACGTCCCCCTCCGGACGGTAATCCGATCCTGCTACCGACGACGAGGGGGCCGGCCCTGGGGCTCGGCCCCTCGTCTGTATCGGGGCCGGAGGGCCATACCCAGGCTCGGCTTGTGTTCGTCCTCGCAGTCGTTATCTTACGCTCTGTCCAGCGGATCCACGCCCGCCCCACCGGTGCGACGCGCCGGGGAGAGCAGAGGGGGCGCGTGGACGGGGGAGGCCGCGGGCGTCCGTCGTTCGTCTACGCACGCCATACACGCTCTATGTCGCTCCCCGTCGCCGTCCTCCGGGGCCTCATTGGCCTCGTTGTTTTCGTTGGGATCGCCACTCTCTTTTCCACCAATCGAAAGGCCATCAACTGGCGGCTCGTGGCCGCGGGCATTGGGTTGCAGCTCGTGTTTGCCGTCCTGGTCCTGAAGACGGCGCCCGGAGAGATGTTCTTCGACACCCTCGCCACGTTCTTCGACACGCTGCTGTCGTTCACGTACGAGGGATCGGAATTCATCTTCGGCCAGCTGGGCAACCCCGACGAGGGCAACAACTTTGCCTTTCAGGTGCTGCCCACCATCATCTTCTTTGCCTCGCTGATGGGGGTGCTCTACCACCTGAAGATCGTACAGCCGCTGGTGAACGGCATGGGGTGGATCATGCAGAAGACCCTCCGCATCTCGGGCGCCGAGTCGCTGGCGGCCTCGGCCAACGTGTTCATCGGGCAGACCGAGGCGCCGCTGGCGGTAAAGCCCTACGTGGAGGACATGACGCGCAGCGAAATCATGACGCTCATGACGGGCGGCATGGCCACCATCGCGGGGGGCGTGCTGGCGGCCTACATCGGCTTCCTGGGCGGCGACTCGCCGGAATCGCGTCAGCTGTTTGCGAAGCACCTGCTCTCAGCCTCGGTCATGAGCGCGCCGGCCGCCATCGTAATGGCCAAGATCCTGGTGCCGGAAACGGGGACGCCCGACACGAGCGGCGGGGCCGAAATCCAGGACACGGAGGAGGCGGACAACGTGATTGAGGCAGCCGCCAACGGGGCCTCGGACGGGCTGCGCCTGGCCCTCAACGTGGGCGCCATGCTTCTGGCCTTCATCGCCCTCATCGGCGCCATCAATGCCGGCTTCGAGTGGATCGGGGCGCCGACGGTGTACGGGGTGGAGCTCTACAACGTGAACGAGCTCGTCGCCCAGGCCTCGGGCGGGCGCTTCGAGGCGCTGTCGCTGGAGGCCGTCTTCGGGTTCCTCTTTGCCCCCCTGGCCTGGGCCATGGGCGTGCAGGCGGTCGACATCTTGCAGTTCGGCACGCTGCTCGGGGAGAAGGTCGCCGTGAACGAGTTCGTCGCCTATGCCTCGCTCCGCGACCTGCGCGGCGTCATGAACGAGCGCTCCATCATCATCGGCACGTACGCGCTCTGTGGCTTCGCCAACTTCTCGTCCATCGCCATCCAGATCGGGGGCATCGGGGGCATTGCCCCGTCCCGGAAAAGCGAGATCGCGGCGTTGGGCCTGCGGGCGGTGCTGGGGGGCGCCCTTGCGTCGTGGATGACGGCGACGGTGGCCGGCGTGCTCGTCGGATAAGCAGGGCCCGCCGAACGGCTCCGCCCGGGACACACGCAGAACGGGCCGGCCCCCGTCTCGTGCGGCGACCGGCCCGTCGAACGTTTCCCACTGACGGACTCGCTTAGCGCGGCGCCGGGAAGTTAACCGAGAAGCGCGCCCACGAGGTCTCCGGCACCCACTCCCCCTCCCGCATCACGTAGGCCGGCTCCCACCTGGTTTGCGTCGCGGCCCTCATGGCGATCGCGTCGAGCGTGGGGTGGGCGGTCTGGATTGCCTCGACCGCATTGACGGCCCCGGAGGTGTCGATGTGCACCTGCAGCTCCACGCTGCCACTCGCCTCCTCGCTCTGACGGAGCGAGTCCGGGTACACGAGGTCGGCGCCCTCCTCGCGCTGCGGCTCGCGGAAGTGCTCGGTGATGGACTCGTACGCCTTCTTCTTGTAGGTCTGCAGGAGCTTCGGCTGAAGCTGGCCGCCCTCCTGCACCGCGTCGCCGCCCAGGTCGGCCTGCGCGAGGGAGTCCACCGCGTGGGCCTCAAAGAGCGAGTCGACCACCTCGGGGTTGTTGCGGTACAGGCGCACGAGGCTTCGCTTGATGGCGTCCTGGAACTGCTCCTGGGACAGTTCGCCGGGGCTGAGCGAGAGCTCGTCCTCGGCGATGCCCATCGTGGTCAGGTCCTCAAGATTGCGAAAGACCCGTGTGGTGTCGAGGTCCTCGGCCCACATGCGCGTCTCGGTCGCCTGCCAGCCTGAGGGCGGCGCCGCGGGGTCCTCCCCGCCGGAGCAACCGACGAGCAAGAGGGCGGACGCAAGAATCGCAGGAATCCAGCGGGAAAGAGTCATGGTGTTGGGGATCGGTGAGAAAGAAGAGGAAAGCACGTTGGCGATCGGCGCGACGGGCGCGACGAAAGTCGGCGGGCCGGCGGCCCGTGGATTATTCGACGAGGACGGGCGTGCCCACCTTTACGGTCGGCCAGAGCCGGTTCATATCTTCATTTTGCACGGCCACGCACCCTTGGGTCCAGGTCGTGGCGGCTCCGGTGCCCTCGCCGTGGATTTCGATCCAGCCCCCCAGGTCCGTGCCCATCGGCGGCAGGCGGAAGTCGCGCTGCGCCTCGACGATGGCCTCGTACTGGGCCTCCGAAATGAGGTCCTGTCGCAGGCCGCGCTCGGCGTCGTCGATGGTCGGGTAGTTGAGGACGAGGGCCTTGTAGAAGGAGCTGGAGGGGTTTTTCCGAATGACGTAGAAGGTCCCTTCCGGGGTGCGCCAGTGGTCCCGAAGGGTCTCGGACCCCTGCCGCTTTTTGTCCGAGAACGTGTTGTATCCCACGTCGGCCTTGAAGGTGGCCGCAAGCTCGGGGCCGCGGTAGAGGTAGACGCGGCGCTCGGCCTTCGAGACCCGAATCCACACGTTGGAGATCGCGGCCTCGGGGACGTGGCCCGTTCGCCCCTCGTCGGTGCGCACCCGGCACCACCCCTGCTCGCACTCCTGTCGCTGGAGCGGGGTGCGCACGGGCAGGCGCCGCACGGGGGCGGTCGAGTCGGGGCGGTTGTAGAGGAGCGTGGCGTCCCCCACAACGTGCGACAGCGCGGCGTCGGCGGGCCGGTGCGTAGGCAGGGCCCTCGCGGTGGTCGTCTCCTCCACGTCCGACAGGGCCGTGGAGGGGACCGCGGGCGGGGTCGACTGCTGAGCCGCCACCGGCCCCGCAAGCCCCAGCAGCCCAACAAGAGCAACAGCGAGAATCTTTCGCATGGGGGAACGCAATGCAGGCCACGGGGCGCGGGCAGCGCCGTCCCTGCTCGCCCGTCCGTGGCAAAGTCCGTGTGGAAGCAAGTTATGCATCATGGAGGGCTCGACACGTCCGATAGGCCTCGAGGGTCCCATCGAGGACCCTCCCCTCGGTGACGTGGTCGACGCGCCGGCGCACCTCGGGGTCGGCGTTGGCCGGCGCAAACGAGTGGCCCACCGCGTCGAGGGCCTCCAGGTCCGACTCGGCATCGCCAATGTAGGCCACGTCGTCCATGGGCACCTCCAGGTGGTCCGTGAGCCATTCCAGCCCGGTCCGCTTGGTAATCCCCGGCGGCACCACGTCAATCGACACGGCGGTCGAAAACACGCGGAGATCCGGGACACGCTCTTCTACAAACTGCTCGGTGCGCGGACGAAGATCAAGGATCTCGTCCGGATTCGGGGACACCACCCCCGCCTGGGTCCGCTTCGCATGGTCGAGCGACAGGCTCGTGCCCGGCACACAGTCGGTGACAAACCAGTGCCGGACCTCCTCCAGCTCGGCCTCGATCGCGTCCGTCAGCGCCGGAGACCAGGTGGTCTGGGCCGAAACGGGATCGAACCGCCCGCCGCCGCTCTCGAACAGCACCGGCACCGTGAGGCCGAGCGCCTGGGTGAGGGCCTCGACGTACGGGTACGAGCGCCCCGAGCAGATGGAGAGCGGGGGGCTTGCCGGGTCGTCCGCGGCGGCGTACTGCCCCAGCGTCGCCATCCCCTCCAGGTCGAACGCCGTGTACGGCTCGGCCAGGCACCCGTCGATGTCGGTGACGAAGAGTTTGGTCACTGTTCGTTCGTGTTTAAGGTCAAAGGTTTTAAGGCTGGAAGGTTGAAGATTAAAAGATTGAATATTATCAGATGGAAAGTTTCAGTCAGAGATTCAAGGTTGGAGATCTGCCCGAATCATGATTTCTTCGTTTCGACCAAATCATGACCATAATACCCTCCCCGAACCACTTTTTTCTGACTTGACATTCAGATTAGCAGACCCATTTTCCAATCTTAAATTTCCTCACCTTCCACTTTCCCACCTTCAACTTTCATCCTCGTCCGCAAACGAATCCTCCATCGCCTCCACGATCTGATCCGAGATGCCCATGCTGGAGAAGCCGCCGTCGTGGTAGAGCGTCTGCATGGTGACCATCCGCGCGTAGTCGCTGAGGAGCGTCGTGGCATAGTCGGCGCAGCTGTCGGCGCTGGCATTGCCGAGGGGCGACACGCGCTCGGCAAACTCGTACATGGCGTCGAAGCCCTCGATGCCCGAGCCGGCGGTCGTTTTGGTGGGGCTCTGCGAGATGGCGTTGATGCGGATGTCGCGCTTGCCGAGCCGGTAGCCGAACGAACGGACGATGCTTTCGAGGAGCGCCTTCGCGTCGCCCATCTCCGAGTACTTCGAAAAGATGCGCTGCGCGCCGATGTAGCTCATGGCGAGGATGGATCCGCCGTCGTCGATCGCCTCGGTGTCGAGGGCGTGCTTGACGATGCGGTGCAGGCTCACGGCCGACACGTCGAGCGTCTGCTCGTACCAGTTGTAGTTGAGGTCCTCGTACGGCACGTCCTTCCGGACATTCACGCCCATCCCGATGGAGTGGACGATGAAGTCAATTTTCCCGTACGCGTCCTTCACCTCCTCAAACAGCTCCTCAAGGTCCTCATCGTCGGTGGCGTCCGCCCAGATGATGTCGCTGTCCGTCTCGTCGGCCAGCTCGTCGAGGGAGCCGAGGCGGCGGGCCACCGGGGCGTTGGAGAGCACAAACTCGGCGCCCTCGCGGTGACAGGCCTGGGCGATGGACCAGGCAATGCTGTCCTCATTCAAGGGGCCGAAGATGATGCCGGTTTTTCCGTCGATCAGGTCGTGTCCGTCCATGGCAGTGAGGGGGGTGTGTCAGAAGTGAGTAAGGAAGCTCCGGGCGAGCAAGAATGCCAAATGCACGTGAGAATTTCGAGCGGGGCGTTACAGCCGGACGTCCTGCATGGAGCTCAGGTGTTGCAGGAGGGCCGCGTGCACGGAGCCGTTGGTGGCGCAGACTTGTTGGTCGAAGAGGGGCGTAAGCTCGCCGTTGGCCCCGCGGTAGTCGGTCACCCGTCCGCCGCCTTCGCGCACGAGGAGCGTGCCCGCCGCCACGTCCCACGGCGACAGCCCCGTCTCGAAGAAGCCGTCGAAGCGGCCGGCGGCCAGCCACGCCAGATCGACCGAGGCCGCCCCGTGCCGCCGCACGCTTCGCGCATCCCGCAGGATCGTGCCGAGCACCTCGAGGTACTGCTCGGTGTGTTCGAAGCGGCGGTACGGAAAGCCGGTCGCCAGGAAGGCCTCCGAAAAGCCCTCGGTGTCCGACACGCCTGTCGGCTCCCCGTTCAGCTGCAGCCCGTGGTCGGCGACGGCTGTAAAGAGCTCCCCGTGCGGGACGTTGAGCACCACGCCGACCACGATCGCGTCGTCTTCCTGTAGCGCAATGCTTACGGCGTAGGGCGGCACCCGGTGGATGAAATTCGTGGTGCCGTCGATCGGGTCCACGATCCACCGCCGCCCCGCAATCGTTGCGGATTGGTCGTCGGCGGCGGGCCCCTCCTCGGCCATCACCGGCACGTCGGGCATGGCGTCGTGAAGCATCTCCACGATCGCCGCCTGCGCGGCCTCGTCCGCCTCGGTCACAAAGTCGTTGCGCCCCTTCGCCCGAACCCCGTTCCGCCGGTGGGTATGATCGCGGATGCACTCCGCTCCGCGACGGGCCGCCCGCACAGCCACGGTCAGGGCCGCGTCGTACGGCGAATGGTGAGACGGAAGGTCGTTCATGTGCAGGAGCAGATCCGTCGAACGAAACGAGCGCGCCGCGAGGCGCTGTCACCCACGAGACCGAAGACTCTGCGAAGCCGGTGCGCCGCCCCGAAACTTTCGGCGCCCGTCGGGCTTGCGGTATCGGGCTACGCACAAACGTATAAACCGACGGCCAGTGATGCAGCCAGCGTTCCCTGAACGTGCCCGTTCTTTACACGCCCTCCTGCTGGGGACGCTCCTGTTGAGCCTGGGGCTCGGCCTCGGGGGGTGCGCCTCGTCGTCCGACGGCCCGGCCGCGCCCTTCCTCCCGTCGGACACCATTGCGGCCGCCGAAACGAACCGGGACTCGGCCCTGGCCGTGCTCACAAGCATGGACCGCACGGCCTTCGACTCGGCCTTCGCGGCGCTGGACGCCTACACGACGACCCGTCAGCTCCGCACCGAACAGCTCACGCCCGACGGCTCGGTCTCCGCGACGCAGACCCACACGGTGCGCTACCCGCCGGCCCCGGCGCAGGGCACGATCCAGGCCCGCGACTCCAGTGGCACGTTCCGGGCGGGGGGCCTCCTGTCCAGCCTGGCGTCCCCCGAGAAGCCCACGGCGCGGCCGAACAACGTGGCGCCGCAGGCCCTGTCCGACCCGCCGGCGTACGTGGCCCCGCGGACCCGCGAGGCCTTCCGCTACGCCCTCGCCCCCGACACGGGCCCCGACGGCCGGCCGGTGCAGGTGGTGCGCGTGCAGGCCCGCGCCAACGGGCCGGGGCGCGACCAGGGCATCCGGTTCGCCCGCCTCACCCTGCTGCGCGACACCCACGAGCTGATCGCCCTCACCGTGGTGCGGGCGGAACGGTCCCTTCTGTTCTGGGAGGACAGTCGGCTGACCGTCCGGCTGCGCCCGGCGCCCGACGCCCCGGCCTGGCTCCCCGCCCGCGTCCGCTTTCGGGCACGCGTCGATGTGCCGTTCCGGGCACCGCGCCAGTTCCACACCGTGTCCCAATACACCGAGTACGCCCGCTAGCGTCATGACGCGCCCCCTCGTCGACGACGTCCGCGACCGGCTCGACACCGACCGCTTCGGCCAGGCCCTCCGCGGGTTTGAGACCGTCGGCTCGACCAACGCCGAGGCCATCGATTGGGCCCGCGAGGGAGCGCCGGAGGGGGCCGTGGTGCTCACCGAGTACCAGTCCGAGGGCCGCGGGCGCCACGGACGCTCCTGGACGGCCCAGAAAGGGCAGAACCTCATGTTTTCCGTCGTCCTGCGCCCCCGCCTCTTCCCCGACCGCCTCGGCCTCCTCACCATTGCGGCGAGCGTCGCCGTGGCCGAGGCCGTCGACGCCTTCGTGTCCCCGCACCGCACCGCCCTGAAGTGGCCCAACGACGTGCTGCTGGAGGGACGCAAAACGTGCGGGATGCTCCTCGAATCGTCGATCTCGGGGTCCGCGGCCGCCGAGGCTGTCGTCCTGGGCATCGGGCTCAACGTGAACCAGACCGACTTCCCCCCCGCGCTGGCCGACACGGCCACCTCCCTCCGGCTTGCCACGGGCCGCCCGGTGCCGCGTGCGCCCCTGCTGGCCCGCCTGCTGCGTGCACTGGAGCAGCGGACCGACGCCGTACAGTCGGGCGACGCCGCCGCGGTCCGGGCCGCGTTCACGGAGCGGCTCCCGTCCGTCCAGGAGCCCATTACGCTCCGCTTTACCGGCACGGACCGCACCGTCTCCGGCACCATTCAGGGCCTTACCGAGACGGGGGCCCTCCGGCTCGACACCGACGACGGGCCGGAAACGGTGCACGCCGGCGAAGTCACCACCCGACGCTAAGTCGCCGCGCGCGGAGATCGCCGGGCCCCGTCCGCGCCCTGCACTCCCCTTCGGCCTTCTGCAGATCGTCCCGCCCCCCATGTTTCTCGCTCTCGACATCGGAAACAGTGCCGTGAAGGGCGGCCTGTTCGACGGCGACGCCCTCGTCGAGGTCTTCTCCGTAGCGCCGCCCCCCGGCATCGCAGACACCGAGGCCCCGGCGTGGGCCGAGGCGCTTGCGCCCCACCTCGAGGGACACGCCGTCGACCGGATCGGCCTCGTGTCGGTCGTGCCCGCCGCCACCGCCGCCGTGACGGAGGCGCTGTCGGCCCTCACCGATGCGCCCCTCACGCGCCTCCGGGTCGACATGGACCTGCCGTTCGCCCTCGCCTACGAGACGCCCGGCACGCTGGGGGTGGATCGGCTGGTGGCCGCCGCGGCCGGCTGGGTGCAGTACGGACGCCCCACCGGCCGAAGCGTGCTCGTCGTAGATACCGGCACCGCCGTCACGTACGAGGTGATTCACCGCGACGGGGTGTACGAAGGTGGGGCGATCGGGGCCGGGCCGGCCCTTATGCGCAACGCCCTCCAAGCCGGAACGGCGCAGCTTCCCGACGTGTCGCTCACCCTGCCCCCGGACCCGGTGGGCCGGTCCACCGCCGGCGCCCTTCAGAGCGGCATCATGTGGAGCCTCATCGACAGCGTCCGCGGCATGACGGATCGCCTTGCGGCCCGGCTGCCCGACGCCCCACGCCTCGTCCTTACGGGCGGGTGGAGCGCCCTGTTGGCCGAGCATGTGGACCGGGTGGACGTGCATGCGCCCCACCTCGTGCTGGAGGGCGCACGCCGGCTGACGACGACCGCCCCTTAGGGCACCTCCACCTTCACTTCGTCCACGCCGGGCAGCAGGTCCTGAATGCGCGACATGAGCATCTGGATGGCCACGTGATTGTGCCCGCCCCGTGGAATGATAATGTCGGCCTCCCGCTTCGACGGCTCCACGAACTCCAGGTGCATCGGACGCACCGTCCGCTCGTACTGCCGCAGGATGCCCTCGATCGACCGGTCGCGCTCCTCCATGTCCCGCCGGATGCGTCGCATGAGCCGAATGTCGTCCGGCGCGTCCACATAGATTTTGATGTCCATCTGCTCCCGCAGGGCCGGCTCGGCGAGCACCAGAATGCCCTCGATCAGAATGACGGGCCGGGGCTCCACGGTCTCGGTTTTTTCTCGGCGCGTATGGGTCGTAAAGTCGTAGACCGGCTTTTCGATCGGCTCTCCCTCAACGAGACAGTCGAGGTGATCGCGCATCAGGTCCGTTTCCAGCGCGTCCGGATGGTCGAAGTTGAACTGCGCCCGTCGTTCCGGCGAGAGGTGCGAGAGGTCGCGGTAGTAGGCGTCGTGATCGAGGATGGCAATGGGATCCGCCCCAAAGGTACGGATAATGCGACGGAGGACCGTCGTTTTTCCGGAGCCCGACCCACCCGCGATGCCGATGACCACCGGCTTGCCTGAGGACATAGGAAGAACGGAGGAAGCGCAGGAAGCAGAGACAGCGAGGAGGAGACGCCTCGCTTATTCGTGTTGCACCATTTCGATCGTCCAGGTCTTGGTTTCCTCGTCGTAGGTCGACGCGTCCTCGTCGAACACAAAGTCGTCGGGGTGCTCCTCCCACTCGTGCAGCTCTTCGAGGTCCTCGGCCGTCTCCTGAACGACGTAATTCACGAACTGGCCGCGCTGCACCTCGAGCTCTTCGCCGGTCACGGGCACGCGCTCCCCGTCCTTTTCTTCCATAAAGCGGACCTGCACCCGCGCCTCATAGGTGTGCTCGTCGGTCCAGGCCGTATGATGGTCCTCGGGCATCAGGTCCCACACCCATCGTCCCTCCAGGCTGTCGTTGAGAAGCGGGCTAATGATGGGCCGCCAGTAGTCGGCCACGGACCCAACGTCCGGCAGGTGGGCCTCCATGCCGAGCTGGTAATTCGGGATGAGGTCGTCGGGGCGCAGGAGGCCAAAGAGCCCGGACAGGATGACCCCATTTTCGAGCAGGCGGCGCTGGGCCCCGGTGGGCAGATTGGCAAAGTCCATGGCGGCGTACATCACGCCGGGGCTGAACCGGTCGAGGGCCGACATGAGGGGCGCGTCGTAGATTTCCGAGTTGACCCGAACGGCTTCTTCGAGTTCGTACCCCTCCAGCCCAAAGATGTCCGCAAGGGTCTCGTCGTCCTCCTCTTCGACCACGTCCTGCAACGTGTCGATCAGGGTGCGACGCTCGGGGTTGAGATCATCAAAGTAGTTGAACGTGCCCGAGGTCCGGTAGTCGAACATGTCGGGCGCAAACGGATTGCCGCCGGGTTGCTTTCGATCGGCGGGAGCCAGAAGGACAGTCAGGTTTGGCATGTAGGAGGGGATCGATCAACAGATGCGAGAAGAACGGCGCGGGGCCCCACGAACGTCGGGCGGGCCGATAGAGGCAGAACTTAACCCTCCTCGTCCGACGAGTCGGCTTCGCGCTGGCGACGAAGCTCTTCGAGCAGGGCGTCGATGTCGCTTCGGATGTGATCGGCACGGGCCTCGGCATCGGCCACGAGTTCGTCTCCCGTGCGGTGCGGGCCTTCGCTCAGGCGGCGGCGAAGGAGGTTGCGGAGCGTGTCGCCCGCCTGTGCCGCAAGGTGCTCCACCTGGTACGTAAGGCGTCGCCGGGCATCCGGTCCTCGCTTCGGGGCAAAGAGCATTCCGAGCGCAAATCCGAGGGCGCCCCCCGCAAGCGCGCTCCAGATGCCGACCCGTGTGGTGCGATTTCGTGTGTTCTTCTCCATGAGCAGCGTGGTCCTTGGACGAAAGAAGCCCGTACGGCGTACTCGAAAGTGTACCGGGTGCGCGAAGTCCAGTTTCTCGCCGCCACGTCCGCCCGACGGCACAGGACGGGCGGCAGAAGGAGGCCGTTTTCTGCCCGAAGAGGCCTCTCCCCCGATCGTGCGGGACGGCGCCGCAAACAACCCGAGCCATTTTGCTTTGAATGTTATCGACCTCGTACGTTTCTTGCAACAGGCGAATACGAAATCTTCGCGGCCTTTCCGAATCCGGCATGTTCACCACTGTCCTTCGGAGGGTCCTCGCCCGCCCCGCTGACGAGCTCCCTCGCTCATGCACGACACCCCCTTTCCCGTCCACGAAACGGGAGACTTTCGGTATAACGACGAAGGCCCGGCCGACTCGCCGGCCCCCCCGATTGTACTCCTGCACGGCATGCTCGGCGACCTGAGCAACTGGGTCGATACCATCCATACCCTTTCGGAAAACGGCTACCGGGTGCTCGCCCCCATCCTCCCGGTCTACGATTTCCCCCTCTCCGAAACAGGCGTGCCCCGCCTCACGGAGCACGTCGCCCGCTTCGTGGACGCCCTGGAGCTCGGCCCCAGCATCCTCGTGGGCAACTCGCTGGGGGGACACATCGCCCTCCTCTTCGCCCTCGACCACACCGATCGGGTGGAGGCGCTCGTCCTCTCGGGCTCCTCCGGCATCTACGAGGCAACGATGGGCACCACCTTTTTCAAGCGGCAGGATCGCGAGTTCATCAAGGAGCGCACCGAGATGACGTTCTACGATCCGGCCCACGCCACGGAGGAGCTGGTGAACGAAATGTTCGAGATCGTCAACGATCGGCCCCGCGCCCTTCGGCTCCTGCAAATCGCCCGCTCGGCCGACGATGAGACCGTCGCCGAGGAGCTGTCGCAACTCCACATGCCGACGCTGCTCATCTGGGGCCAGGACGACGTGATTACCCCGCCGGAGGTCGCCGAAGAGTTCCGCGACCGCATTCCCGAGGCGCGGCTCCACTTTATCGACAAGTGTGGCCACGCCCCGATGATCGAGCATCCGGAACAGTTCAACCAGCTGACGCTCGACTTCCTCGGCGAGCTGGCCGCGACGACACACGCGCCGTCGGCCTCCCAGCCCTGACCGCCCTCTCCTTGTCCAGTCGCGCGGACAAGCTGTGTGGCAGAGCGCACGCCCTCGGCCCCCCTGGCCCCGAATACGGTCGTCTCAGACGCCCGTCCACCGCCTGGCACGTAGGTTGCCGTCTGTGTTTATGCGATGTTGTCTCGCTCTCGGGCGGTTCAGCATCGTTCCCTCGGATCTCTGTAGCGTCCGGGGGCCTCCGTACAGGCCGGGCAGGCGCGTCTCTGGGTGAGCGTGCCTGCCCGGCTTCTTCTTTTGGCCAACTGTGCCGTCTCCCCGGGCCGCTCGTCGGGAAGCCGGCCCCCCGACGAGCACGCTCCCGAACGTTATGATCTCGTCGGGCACCTGTCTATACGAATACACTCTGCTTCTTCCGTCCTCTCCCGTTCTTCCCTCCGTGCCGTCGTCCGGGGACACTCCTGGGGCGCGGGGCGTATACGAACCGCATGCGGGGCGTCGGACCTCGTCACTCTTCGAACAGCACGCTCTTTCGACCCATGGCACGTGGAGTCAACAAGGTTATTCTCATTGGCAATTTGGGGCAGGACCCCGAACTTCGGTACACCGGAAGCGGCACGGCCGTCTGCAACATGCGGCTGGCGACCACCAACACCTACACCAACCGGGACGGGGAGGAGGTCCAGGACACCGAGTGGCACAACGTGGTCGCCTGGGGCCGGCTCGGCGAGGTCTGCAACGAGTACCTCTCGAAGGGGTCGCAGGTCTACTTTGAGGGATCGCTGCAGACCCGCTCCTGGGAGGACCGCGACGGCAACACGCGGTACACCACGGAGGTGAAGGCGCGCGACATGACCTTCCTCGACAGCAATCGGCAGGGGGGCGGCATGGATGGCGACTTCAACCAGGCGCAGGAGAGCGACAACTTCGACCAGCGCCCGCCCCAGCAGCAGCCCGCCTCGCAGTCCGGGGGCGGCCCGTCCGGCGGCGGCCAATCCGGCGGCGGCCAATCCGGCGGCGGCGCGTCCGGCGGCGGCTCCGGCGATGAGGAAACGTTTGAGCCCGACGACGAGCTTCCGTTCTGAGAGCCGCTAAATTAATGGCTCGCATGATGTTACAACGAATACACCGGGCCGACAGGACGGCCTGGATCGCCCTACGGGACGAAGCCAGCGGAGTATGGGCTGCGTTGGTGAGAAATCTGTCCCAGGAAGGGGGAGACGGACCCAGGTAGCAGGGTCTAAGGAGCTTCCCTTGGCGATGCTTCAACAAGGTGAGAGTCCGACAAACCGCTTTATGCTCCATCGGATAAAGTTCTCCCTCACCAACGCTACCTACAAGAGGAAAACAAAGAAGCGATGCAGGGGGATATTTCCCAGGAAGGCATAACGGAATGAAGACAGATAGCTTCGGGACCTGGAGCTTCCAAGGAAACAGACACCGGCACCAACCGGAGACTGTCAATGGCTGGAGTGGGCGAAGGCCCAATTGGGAACTGCATCGTTGGTGAGCCCGAGATCCGCGACGGCCTAGAATGACGTGGCGGTAGACCTGGACTAAAATGACAGGAATCACCTCCCATCCTGCTTACGAGGTGGACTCGGGACAGCCCTCAGAGCGAGGGTACAAGGGGCAAAGGGATATGCGGCACCTACGTTGAAGGAAGACCAACGAGCCATTAAAAGCGGGAACCATCATGGAAGATGTTAAGGTACCCAGATCGACCGATGCTTCGATGATGGGGCGGAGTCTGTATAGTAGTCTGAGCGGCCTGAAATGGTCGACCATGACGAAGACAGGTAGCAAGACGATAACTTCAATAACGCAGACGTAGTCGAAATCACCCAGCGGTGAATGCCGATGGATGTAGACGAAATGCAATCGAAGTTGGCGACCTGGGCTAAGGACCCAGAGTTCCGTACCAACGACGTGTACAACCTGGTTTATGACGAAGACTTCCTGCGTCGGGCATACGGCGAAGTGAAGTCCAACTCAGGTGCAAACACACCAGGGGTAGATGGACAAGAGATGGAAGACTTTGAGGAGAATCTGGGTGAGAACCTGAATGACCTCCGGCAAAGTCTAAAATCGGAGTCCTATACCCCTGAGCCTGTGCGCCGAACGTATATTCCGAAAGGGGATGGCAGGGAACGCCCTCTGGGAATCCCGACCATTCGTGATAGGATTGTGCAGGAGGCGCTCAGGATGGTCCTCGAATCGATCTATGAATCGGTCTTTAGTGACCGCTCCTTTGGGTTTAGACCCAATCGCTGCACCCTGGACGCTGTGAGACTTGTGCAGGGGAAGGTGGTGCAGTCGAACATGATGTGGGTGATTGATGCGGACATCAAAGGGTTCTTTGACAACGTGGATCACCGACGCCTAATCCAGATCATGAAGAACCGGATCACGGACGAGAAACTCCTGTCCTTGGTCTGGAAATTCCTGAAGGCAGGTGTCATGGAAGAAGGAGAGTTCCATAAGTCTGCAATAGGGACGCCACAGGGAGGAATCGTCTCCCCAGTATTGGCGAACATATATCTGAATGAACTGGACCAATGGGTCAAGAAGTGGACAGAGCTAACACGCAGAGAACATGACCTGCGCAGAGCGCACGGTAAAGGTGCTTGGCATTACGCCAGATACGCCGATGACTTCCTGCTCCAAACAAGTGGGACAAAGGACCGTGCGGAGAAGATGCTCGGGAGGCTGGAGGACTTCGTGGAAGAAGAACTCCACCTCACCCTCTCCGAGAAAAAGACGGAGATTGTCCACGCAAATGACGGCTTCCACTTCCTCGGCTTCTATCTGGAACGAGATAAAGAGACAGGGGGAGTGAGGAAGCACGTACCCAAGGAGGCCAAAAAGGACGTGAGGGACAAGATCAAGGCAGTGACTGATGGGGACAATCAAGTGTCCTCAAGGGCAAAAGTCATGGCTCTTAACTACGTCCTCAGAGGATGGGCGAACTACTACAAGTATGCGGAAGACGCCGCAAAGGTACTACCAGAAGTGCAGTCCTTCGCTTGGCACAGGTTGACCCACTGGCTGGCGGGGAAGCACGAATGCTCACGGAAGTACCTTGTGGAGAATATCCTGGAGCATACTGATCCCCTGAAGGTTGAGGGGAAAGAGTTGGCCTACATAGCGGATATGTCCACGCGATACATGGAGCCGCGAACGGACAAACCGCACCCGTACCTGGATGGTGATAGATCAACAGAGGACATACTTCCAGAGGAGGCCACTTGGTTGGCTTTCCAGGAAGAAAGAACAGGTTGGATGGATCAACGATGGAAAGCCCTGAACAGGGATGAGTGGACTTGCCAGAAGTGCGGCAAGGACCTGAACAGGGAGATAGCCGAGGTCCACCACCACAGACCATACGCAGGATATGAGAACCCAGAGAAGGCCAACAGCCTGGAAAATCTGGTGAGCCTGTGTGTGGGTTGCCACCAGGAGGTTGAGTCAAAACGGACACTCGCCGTATGACCGTCTTGCAGAGAGCCGAGGTACGGAGAAATCTGTACGCCCGGTTTGGGAAGAGGGCTGGGAGAAACGGCCTCGAAATTAGAGGAAATCCGGTGATTGTGCATTGACACCACAACTGAACGGACTATACGCGCTCCCACCCTACTTCACAGGCACTGCTCTCCCGCCCCGTCGCTTGGACTCCAGTTCAGTCCCGGGCGGGGAGCGGCGAAGGGAGCGCCGGCGGGGATCCTCGGCACACTGTACGTCGATCCTGCACTCTACACCGTGGGCCGCCGGCGACCGGGACGCACCGGTCGCCGGCGGCCCATTCTGTGTTTGGGACGCGGATTCCCTCATTCGTTTCAGTTTCGTTTGCAGATGAGGCGCCTGCAAACGATCTTTTTCGTCCAAGCACTGTTGGACGCGTGTACTCTGACGGGCACATTCCACACCGGCCCGGTTCTGTCGTCTCGAAAGTTCCGCTGTCCCATGAGCATTGCCTCATACCTCTCCGAAGACATCGGCTCGTCGGTCGAATTCAGCACCTTCCGGGCGTCGTTCCGGAAAAAGCTCCGAAAGGTGTTCAACAAGCGGGCGGACTTTGACCAGGTGAGCACGCAGCGAGGCCTCCCGCCCTTTATGATGCGGGAGATCCAGTCGCTCACCCCCCTCTCGGTCTTCATCCCCGAGGAGTATGGCGGGCGCGGCGGCCACGTGCACGAGTGCCAGGCCATCCTCGCCACGGCCTCGTACGAGTCCCTGGCCCTGTCCCTCACGCTGGGCATCAATGGCGCCCTCTTCCTCCAGCCGCTTTCAAAGTACGGCCACGAGGAAATCAAGGCCCCAATCTTCGAGCGGTTCGTGCAGGACAAGAACATGGGCGGGCTCATGATTACCGAGCCCGACTACGGCACCGATGCCCTGAACATGAAAACCTCCTACACGCAGGAGGACGACCACTACCACGTACAAGGCACGAAGCACTGGGCCGGCCTCACGGGCTGGGCCGATTTCTGGCTCATCACGGCCCGTCGCCAGGGCAAAAACGGCGACCTGGGCCGTGACATCGACTTCTTCGTGGCCGACATGAACCGGCCCGAACAGATGGTGGAGGTGGAGGAGTTCTACGAAAACCTCGGCCTCTACATGATCCCGTACGGCCGGAACCACGTCGACATTCGGGTGCCCGAGACCCATCGCCTCCAGCCCGAGAGCACCGGCATCAAAATGATGCTGGACACCCTACACCGCAGCCGCATTGAATTTCCCGGCATGGGGATGGGCTTTCTGAAGCGCCTGCTCGACGAGGCCCTCGCCCACTGCAAGGAGCGCTCGGTGGGCGGACAGGCCCTGATCAACTACGACCAGGTGCAGCGCCGCATCGCGGACATCCAGGCGGCCTTTACGGCCTGCTCGGCCATGTGCCTCCACACCAGCGAGCACGCCGACCCGTCGAACAACCTGGCGGGCGAGGCCCTCTCGGCCAATGCCGTGAAGACGGTGGTGACCGACCTGATGCAGGACGCCGCACAGTCGCTCCTGCAGCTGACGGGCGGCATGGGATACCGCCTCGATCATGTGGCGGGCCGCTCGGTCGTCGACAGTCGCCCATTCCAGATTTTCGAGGGCTCGAACGATGTCCTCTACCAGCAAATTTCGGAGTCGGTGCTCAAGTCGATGCGCACGACGAAGGAGCGCAACCTGCTCTCCTTCCTCGAAGACCACGAGCTGACGCACCGTGCCGCGGACTACTTCTCCGACACGCTCGACTTCGAGGTCGACCAGTCCCTCTCGCAGCGCAAGCTGGTGGATCTGGGCCGAGTCCTGGGCCGGGTCGTCACGATGGAGCTCGTCATTGAGCTGGGCGACCGCGGCTTCCGGAGCGACCTCATCTCCAACTGCCTGCAGGCCTTCCAGGAAAAGGTCGACGGGCTGCTCGCCTCGTACCGCCGCGAACGCACCCCCTCCGTGATCGACGATTACGTGGAGGGCAGCGCCTGGCTCGACTACGTGAACGCGTAGCGCCGTCCCTCGCCCGTCCCCACCC